>JANNRO010000556.1:0-7547 GCA_031401505.1 Planctomycetia bacterium | reverse complement strand
CGCGTCCGCGATCGAGTCGATCGCGCCCGCGACGTCGCCGAGCTGTCGCCGGGACTCCCCGACGTATGCAAGGAAGAAGGGATTTCGGGGCTGGTCGACGAGCAGCGTCGCGAGGAGGGGCAGCGCGTCCGCACCGCGCCGGGTGACCACGTACATCCACGCACGGCGCGAGCGCACCGCGACCTCCGACGGCACGGGCTCGGGCAGTGCACCGAGCCAATCGGCGAGCGCCCCGTAGTCGGGGAACGTCGCCGAGGGCCCCACGAGCGCCGCCGCCTGCTCGAGCGCCTTCGAGAGCGCCGTCGCGTCGTGCTTCGTCGCCGCTTCGACCAAGGCGGCCTGGACGGGATCCGTCACCTCCTCGTCCGCGGCGTCGACCGGACGAGACAACGCCAGTACGGTCAACAGTCCCGTGGCGACGATTCGGGAGAGGTTCACTTGATGCTCCCTTTCGCGGGCTCGGTCAGCACGTCGGTCCACGCGTCGGCGTCGTCGCCCCGGTCTCCGCCCGCGAGCTTCGACAGCACCGAACGAACCTCGGGCCCTTCGACGGGGTCGCCGATCGCGGCACGGAGGATCTCGGCGCCGCGGTAGTCCCCCGCGACGCGCAGCGCGAGGGCCGCGGCCACGCGAAGTTCTTCCTCGGGGCGCGCCAGTGCCTCGATCGCGTGCGCTCGATCGAAAGGAAGCCCGCGTTGCGCCGCGTCGAAGAGGTCCGAGCGCAGAGCGTCGCGTGACGGGCCCGTCGCCGTCGGGTCGCTTCGGCGATGCGCGATTTCATCCGTCGATTGCCGGCGTCGACGCCGTACCTCGTCGCGCGCCGTCGGCGCGTCGAAGTCCTTTCCGAGGACGGATTCGGCGATTCCGGTCCATCGGCGTCGGTGATCCGCGCTCGTCGTACGGAGGATCGCGCGCGCGGCGGCAAGCGCCCCGAACGCCGGATCGACTTTCAGCGCGAGTTCGATCCACGCGGACGTCGCCGGCGCGTCGGCGTCGGGGGTCGCGGTCGCGGCGTCGACGGCATCCTCGATGACGGAGAGGGCCGACGGCCCCGCCTTCGCGAGCACGGCGCGCAGCGAGGCGCACCGCGAGAAATCCCTCTCCTGCCCCCACAGCGCGACGAGACCGGCCACCGCCATGGGGTCCTTGGTATCGAGCCACTCGACCGCCGCCGATTCGAGATCCGCGGCGGCCACCTTCGCGAGCGCGTCGAGCTTCGCCTCTCGCGTCGTCCACACGTCGCGCAGCGCATGACGCGGAGACAACTCGACGAGGTACGCCTCGAGCGCCTCGTGCGTCGGGCAACTTTGCATGTACTCGCCGCGATAGACGATCCGGCCGTCGGGATCGAGTACGGCGTGATACGGGCTGATGATCGCGCCGTCGGTGCTCGCCAGGTGTCGCAGCACCCATCGCATGGCGTCCTGATGACAAAGGCAGGTGCCGACGCGGTACCTGCGACAGATCTCCGATCCGTCGGGTTCGCGGTCGATCGCGTGTGCGGTCGGATTCGCGACGAAATTGACGAACGACCGGGTCGCGCTTCCCATCGCCTTCGAGGCGTACGTCTCGCGCCAGAGGAACGCGTTGCCCGCCTCGCCCTCGTCGACGAGCGCGTTCACGGCGACGAACACGGGACGACCCTCGTCGACGGCACGGCGCATCCCGGCGTCGAATTCTCGCTCCCAACGGACACCGACGTGGGCCGGGAGCGGCGCCGGCCTCGGGGGCGACTTCGGGACCGGGACGGGAGTCGGGGGATCATCGGCCCGGGTCGTGTGACCGGACCCGGCGAGGACGAGCGCCAAGACGAGGATGCGACGCATGGGGGCAACCGCCTCCGGCCCGATGGTACGCGGGGCCGCCCGGGCACTCCACGGGCTGGTTTTCGGGTCGGAGTTCGAATCGGCAACGGGACTCCCGTCCGATCAGGGCTCCGGTCCCCCGGGCGGGGATGATCGGGCCTTCGGAGGAGTTCCATGCACGTCTCGGCTCGATTCCGTCTGGCAGTACTCGCCCTTGCTTCCTCGCTGACCGTGTCGGCCGCCCGCCCCGCCGCCGCCGATTCGGCGTCCGCGGAGGCGGAGTTTCCGGCCACCCGGGAGCCGTTCTTCCTCGTCACGACGACGACAACGACCGCCTCGGCCTTCGACGACCTCGCCCGGCGGCCCGAGTACGCCGTGTACGCCGACGGGACGTTCCTCGTCCAGAAGAGTGACGGACGGCTTTGGATGGCGACGCTCGCGAAGGCCGAGGTGGTCGAATTCCTGCGCTTCGTGCTCGAGGACGCGAAGTTCCCCGACATCGACATGCGCTATGTTCTCGCGTCGCCGATCACGACGTTCACCCAATTCTCGCTGAAGACTCGATCTGGTTCGTACTCGGCCCGCCGCCGCGCCGCGAGTCTCGTGGGGATCGGCACGAAGAGCGGAGAGAAGTCGCTGGCGGCCGTCGAGTCGAAGCTGATTGCGCTGGCCGAGCGGGCACAAAGCGTCTACGCGCCGGGCGTGCTGCTCGTCGTCGCCCGGCGCACGAGCCCCGGTGACGCCACGCCTACGTGGACGGTCAACGATCGCGTGCCGTTCGCGTCGTTGGTCGACGCGGCCGACGTCGAGCGCAAGACGGGCACGGTCCTCATGGAAACGGAGGCCGACGCGGTGCGCACGGCGCTCGCGCAAGGACCCGAGTGGCGCTTCGGATCGCTCGGTGCCGAACTGCGCGCGCGCCCGGCGCTCCCCCACGAGCGCCCCGCACCTACGTCCGCCGGCCCGGCTCCCGCCCGACGCGATGCCGACGCCATCCCGACGCCGGCAACTCCCGCGATGGGAGAAGAACTGCCCAAGCCGCCGCCGATGCCCGTCGCTCCGGTCGCACCGGTCGCGCCCCCGATCGTGGCGCCGCCGCCACCGGTCGCGCCCACGCCCCCACCGGCCGTGGCCGCCCCGACGTCGTCGGATTGGCGAGACGACGATCTCGACTTCGCGGGCGTCCAGAAACTCTTCGTCGATTTGAAGCGCAAGGCCTCGGGCTCGCCGCACGGGTCCTTCTGGACCAAGGGCTACGAAGAGTTCGTCGCCTTCGAGTTCGCCATCCTGTCCGGTTCCGGCGGGAAGATCCGGATGATCGAGCCGGGACAGGGCAAGGCAAGCAACCTCGTCAAAGCGTTACGGGGCGAGGCGATGACCATTCGCATGCCCGACGGATCGACGCGAAGCGAAGGCTTTCCCGTCATGCCGCCCAAGGGGGCTCCGGTCTCGGACAAGGATCTCGAGCGACTCGTTCGTTGGATCGACCACGGGGCACCCAAGGACCGTCCATCTCCCGCCGGCACCCCGTCCGCGCCCTCGGTCTCGCCCCCCTCGCCGGCAGGGGACCAGCCCCCGACGCCCGCGCCGACGCCGATCCCCGCCGCCGAACCCGCCCCCGCGAGTACCGGCGCACTCGAGTGGAGTGCCGACGACGTCGACTACGCGGGCGTGCAGAAGATCTTCGTCGATCTCAATCGCAAGACCTCGGGCTCGCCGCACGGGAAGTTCTGGACGAAGTCGTACGAGGAGTTCTTCGCCTTCGAATTCAATTCACCGGAGGGGAAGATCCGCCTCTTCGACGCGGGCAAGGGCGCCGAGAGCAATCTGGTTCGCGCGTTGAGGGGCCAGCCGCTCATCGTTCGCGCGGCCGATGGAACGACGAGGGAGCAGCCATTCTCGCGGATGCCCCCGAAGGGAGCGCCGGTCCCGGAGGCCGACATCGAACGCGTTCGGCGCTGGATCGACCACGGTGCACCCAAGGAACGCCCGACGGCGGCCACGCCGGTCGTCCCCACGTCGACGGCCGCGCCGAAGCCGACCGAGTTTCGCGCGCTGACGGTCGTGGGCAGCGACACGGCGAAACTCGGCACCGAGGGTCCGGCCGAAGATGGCGGCGCCAAGCCGCGAGCCTTCGTCGCCACGAGCGCCGCCGAGTGGGACGCAATCTTCACGAAGGGGCTCCCGGAGGCGGGCGCCCATGGCACGCGCGTGGCGAACGCGTTGAAGAAGCTCCTGCTCGACACGGTCAAGGGGTACGACTTCGCGGCCGCGCCGCTGCTGCTGCTCGTGGGCCCCGTCACCGACAACTACGCCGTCGAACTACCGACGACCCTCTCGGTGCACGCGGACGGCAGGGCCTTCGTGAACGTGTCCGCCCGACACGACGATCGCAGATACGCGAGCGTTCCCGAACTCGGCGTCTGGTGGGCCGTCCTGCGCGTGGATGGCGCCTGCCCGACGAAGATCGTCGTCGGCGCCGGGCCGTAGACCCGTTTGGTTTCGGCCTTCCGCGCTATTTGACGGCCACGTGCAAGTGCGCGATGCCGAACGTCAGCGGCACGTACTCGACCTTCGTGAAACCGACCTTCTTCAGGCGATCCGCCAGCGCCTGCGGCGAGGGGAACGCCATCACGCTGCGCGGAAGGTACGCGTAGGCGTTTTCGGCCCCGCCCGAGACGATGTTCCCGATCAGCGGGAGGATGAGCATGAAGTAGAGGTTGTAGAGCCCGCGGAAGATCGGGTTGGGCGGGCGGCTGAATTCCAGGATCGCGAGGCGTCCGCCTACCTTCAGCACGCGGCAGAGATCGGCGAGCCCCCCGTCGAGATTCTCGAGGTTACGGACGCCGAACCCGACGGTCGCGACGTCGAATTCGCCGGCAGGGAACGGGAGTTTCGTCGTGTCGGCGACCAGAAACCTCGTGCGGGAACGTGCCGTCTCGTTCGCTTGCGCCTTCGCGGCCGCGCGCACGACCATCTGTGGTGCGAAGTCGCTGCCCACGACGTCCTTCGCGCCCCCGAGTGCGAGAGCCAACGCGAGATCCCCCGTACCGGTGCAGGCGTCGAGGCAATGCTCCGTGCCCGAGAGCGCCAGGCGTTCGACGGTCTTGCGGCGCCACGCCTGATCGATGTTGGCCGAGAGCAGGTGGTTGAGCACGTCGTACGTCGGCGCGATCTGATCGAACATGCGCGAAATGCGCCCCGCCCGCTTGCGCGTCACCTCATCGTCGAATCGGAAGGCGGTCTCGGTCATGCGCGGCGAAGTCTACGGGGCTCGCCCGGTACCCCGCGGGGAATGCGCGGGCGCCGCCTCGTCGCGAGGCGGCCACACGTACCCCCTCCCCTCGCGGTGAGAGACCGATATCCCCCCAGCCGGTTGCGGGCACGGCGAACTCGGGGTACCTTGCGCGCGTGGCGAAGAAGGTTCCTCCTCCGAGTTCTCCGTTCACCGGTCCGGGTTCAAGCCCGGTTCCCGGTTCGTCGACGGTTCCGCTCGTGGCGCCTCCCGTCGGCGACGCGACGGGCAATCCGTTCGCCGACGCCCTGGCGCCCGCCGCGTCCGCACTCGACCGGAGCCTGCGTCCCTCCTCACTCGCTCAGTTCGTGGGGCAGCGCGACGTCGTCGACAACCTTTCGCTCGCAATCCGCGCGGCGAAAGCCCGAGGCGAGTCGCTCGACCACCTGCTCTTGTCGGGTCTGCCCGGACTGGGCAAGACGACGCTCGCCCATCTGGTCGCAAGCGAGATGGGCGTCGGCTTGAAGGAGACGACGGCGCCCATTCTCCAACGCGCCGCCGACCTCGCGGGGCTGTTGACCAACCTCGAACCCGGCGACGTCCTCTTCATCGACGAGATCCATCGCCTCCCTCCGACCGTCGAGGAGTACCTCTACGCCGCGATGGAACAGTTCGTCATCGACATCGTGATCGACCAGGGCCCCGGAGCGCGCAGCCTGCGCATCGACCTGCCCCGTTTCACGCTGGTCGGCGCCACGACCCGCGAGGGCCTGCTCTCGGCGCCGTTCCGCAGTCGCTTCGGGCTCCATGAGAGGCTCGAGGTCTACCCGACCGACGATCTCGCGACGATCGTCCGCCGTTCGGCCGGCGTGTTGGCGGTCGCGATCGATGACGACGCATCCACGTTCGTCGCCTCGATGTCGCGTGGCACACCGCGCATCGCGAATCGGTTCCTGAAGCGCGTTCGGGATCTGGCCCAGGTGACGACAAAGGGCCGCGTCTCGCTCGACGTCGCACGCGACGGACTGAGGCGGCTCGGCATCGACGCGCACGGACTCGGCAAGGTCGATCGGCTCGTGCTCGAGGCGCTCGTCCACGCCGGCGGCGTGCCCGTCGGATTGAAGACGCTGGCCGCGTCGGTCGGCGAAGACGAGCGAACGATCGAAGACGTCTACGAACCCCATCTGCTGCGCTGCGGGATGCTGCTTCGCACACCGCAGGGCCGACGCCCGACCCCCGGGGCTTACGCGCTCCTCGGACTTCCCGTGCCTCGCGGCACGGCGAGGACGACCGATCAAGGCATGCTCCCTCTGGAATGATTGGCCGTCCCATGCGCCCCCTCGCCCCGTTCGTCCTGATGCTCGCATCGCTCGCCTCCTGCGGGGGCGGCGAACCCATCTCGCTCTCGAGCATCGTTCCCCCGACGATCCGAGTCCTTCTGGGCGACGAACGCGAGCAGGCCTCGATCGCCGTCGCCGACGCCTGGGAGGCGTTCTCGGAAGACAAGAACGCCTACGCCGATCGGGGCAGCAACCTCGTCACGACGATCTCGGTCGGTCCGACGGGCATCGTCATCCGGGGCGTCGCGACGGGCGCGGGCGTCGTTCGACTGCGCACGCACGCGGGAAGCGCGTTCACGCTCGACGCCGTCGGGACGCGCACGGCCTACCGCGGCGAATTGATCATCCGGAAAAAGGGCGCGCGGCTCCAGTTCATCAATGAACTGGACATCGAAACCTACGTCGCCGGCGTGATCGTCAACGAGATCGGCGACGGACAGGCGGCGTCGGCCTATCGGGCGCAGTCGGTCGTCGCGCGCACGTACGCCCACACGCGCATCCTCGAGAACCCCGGCGCCGCGTTCCACGTCTACGACAGCCAGCAGAGCCAGGTGTATCGCGGCGTCTCGCTGCCCAGGAACGGCGTGACCACGGTCGCCGAACTCGCCCTTCGAACCGCCGAGACGCGCGGCGTGATCCTCACGTGGAAGAGCGATCCCTTCCCGACCTACTACTTTTCGACGTGCGGCGGGCACACGACCGAGTCGGCAACCGCCGCGCTCGCGAGCGGAGGCGCGACCGAGCCGCTCTTCGGCGTGCCGTGCAAGTACTGCGAGTCGTCGAAGTACTTCCGCTGGACCGAGAGCGTCGACGTGGCCGCGTTGACCTCGAATCTGAAGCCTTGGGGCGTGCGCGCGCCGATCAGTGGAATCGACTGGACGAAGATGGGGCGCGGGAACTGGGTGGCGGAGGTGACGGTCACGTACGGACCGAGCGGCGCGAAGAAAGTGCTGTCCGGCCACGAGTTCCGTCGCGCGGCGGGGCTGCGCTCGATGTGCATCGAATCGGCGACGCCGTCGACCGACGGCGCGAAACTCGTCGTCAAAGGCAAGGGATGGGGCCACGGCGTCGGCATGTGCCAGGTCGGGGCCCAGGAGATGGGCCGCAAGGGCTTCGCCTCCGATCAGATCCTGCGCTACTACTACCCCGGGGTGGAGTTCACCCGGC
>JANNRO010000555.1:0-2382 GCA_031401505.1 Planctomycetia bacterium | reverse complement strand
CCGTTGATCAAGAGCCTCCCCTTCACGGGTTGCCTGCTCGTGGCATGGGCGATCGGCGAGGCCTGGGGCAGCGTGTTCGGCGAGGGGCAGAGCGCCTCTCATTGGACGTAGGCCCGACCGCACGGAGGCGACGTGTCAATCGCGGAGTCCGGAGTCTCGATCGTCATCGCATCGCACGGCGTCGGCGAGCCCCTCGCTTCGTGCATCAAGGCGTACCTCGATGAGGCGCTGCCGGACGACGAGATCATCGTTGCCGTCGCAGCGCAGAAGGGGCGCGTCCGCGACCTCGAGACCGCCTTCGCGCGTGCACGGGTGCTCTGCGCCGACCCGCACGTGCTGACGCCCAGGCTTTGGGCGATGGGACTTGCCCACGCAACCCGCCCCCTCGTCCGGGTGACGGTCGCGAACTGCGTGCCGCTGGCCGGCTGGAGATCGGTGATCGAGGCCCCCCACGCCACGGGCGAAGTCGCGGCGGGCGGCGAGATCGGTCCGGGCCATGGGCTCCGGCTGCGTGATTGGGCGATCCTCCTGCTTCGGTACCGCGCGTACCTGCCGCCGCTCGCTCGTCGGAGCGTCCACGACGTGCCCGGCGATCATGCCAACTACACGCGTGCCGCGCTGATGGAAACGCGTTCGTCGTGGACGAACGAGTTTTGGGAGTGGGAGATCAACCGCGAACTGGTCGCGCTCGGTCGAACCATGGTCACGGACCCGCGACTGCGCGCACGCTACGAGGGCGGGGAATCGGCGTGGCGATTCTTCCGCCAGCGGTTCCGCCACGGGGTGCGCTTCGGGCGCACCCGCCTCGTCGGCGCGCGCCCGATGCGGCGCTGGCTGCTCGTGGCGACGCTGTTCGCCCCCGGTGCATTGTTCTTCAGCAAGATCGTTCGGGAGGCCTGGAGGCGGCCGGGCTACCGCGGGCGGCTCGTCCTCTCGTTGCCGTGGCTGATCTTTTTCGTGACGCCGTGGGCGTTCGGCGAATGGCTCGGAGCCTGTCGGGGGCCGCTCCATTCGTCGTCAGTGCCGTGATGAAACCGAACGTATCGCATCGCTCGGACAATCGAATTCGCCACGGGACTCGCGTCCGACCGCTCGGGGTCTCGACGACGTCCCCGCGCGTGTGCCGCATGAGGAGGTCCTCATGCGCTTCCTGATGGTGACCACGTTCTATCCGCCCTACAACTTCGGGGGCGACGGCTACTTCGTCCAGCAACTCTCGCGGGATCTGGTCAAGGCCGGCCACGAGGTCGAGGTCGTGCATTGCACGAACGCCTATCGAATCAAGGCAGGAGAACCGCCGCCCTCGCCCCCCCACGACGACGGCGTGCGTGTTCACTCTCTCGCGAGCGCGCTCGGCTCGCTGTCGCCGATCCTGACCCAGCAAACGGGTAGGCCCTTCTTGAAGCGCCGTGCGTTGAATCGCGTCTTCGCGCGCGGCTTCGACGTCATCAACTACCACAACATCTCGCTCATCGGAGGCCCTGCGGTGCTCGCCATGGGCGACGCGACGAAGGTCTACACGCTGCACGAGCATTGGTGGGTCTGCCCCACGCATGTCTTGTGGCGCTACACGGGCGAGTTGTGCGTCACGCCCACGTGCCTTCGGTGCTGCCTCGCGCAGCGCACGCCGCCCCAGCCCTGGCGCCTCCAAGAGCGCTGGCGGGCCCGCTGCCTTGCCAAGGTCGATGCGCTGCTCGCGCCGAGCCACTTCACGGCCGATCGACATCGAGCTTGGATGGAGACGGCCGACGTCGACGTTCCCCTCGAAGTGCTCCCCGAGTACGCGCCGCCCTTCGTCGAGTCGTCGGAACGACCTGCCGACGTCCCCGAGCGGTACTTCCTCTACGTCGGGAGGCTCTCGCGCGAGAAGGGCGTCGGAACGCTTCTCGAAGCGTTTGCGAAGCGCCCGAATTACCCCGTCGTCGTAATCGGCGATGGCCCGATGGCCGACGAACTGCGGTCGTCAGCGAACGCGAATGCGAATGTTCAATGGCTCGGACGCGTGCCCCGCGAGCGATTGGGTGCGTATTACCGCCATGCGTCGGCGCTGGTGTTCCCGTCGGCCGGCGCCGAGACATTCGGCCTGACGGCCGTCGAGGCGCTGTCGTGCGGCACGCCGGTCATCGCGACGGCGGCCGGCGGGATCGTGGATGTGGTCACCCCCGACGTCGGATTCATCTTTGCAGGCGTGGACGCGCTCCTTTCGACGCTCGATCGCGTCTGGGGCAACCCGGACGAGGCGCGCCGACTCGGGAGCCAAGGCCGGCGGAAGTACCTCGAGAGCTACACGCCCGCGACGTACCTCGCCCGCTACCTCGACGCCGTTTCCCGCGCCGCCGGGCGCAGGCGATGCTCGACAGAGGCGTACACGAAGACGACCGC
>JANNRO010000554.1:0-2203 GCA_031401505.1 Planctomycetia bacterium | reverse complement strand
GGCGCGGACGAAGGGGCCGGCGTTTCCTGCGGCTTCAGGTCCCCGGCTTCGACCGGCGCGGTTTCTGGAGTTGGCGCAGGACCGTCAGCAACGGGCGATGGAGCACGGACGCGAGCGCCTCGCCGTCGAAGTCCATCCCGTCCACCGCCGCGACCTCGAGCAGTTCGCGCTGGATTGCAGGCAGCCCGCGCAGGCGCGCCGCAAGCAGATCGACGAGGCGCACGGGCAGCGTGTGCGCCCCCCACGAGGGCCCCGTGCCGATCGCGTTCGACGTGCGCAAGACGGCGCCCGTCGCCTCCATGTGGCGCACGATCTCGAGAGCGAAGAGTGGGTTGCCGCCCGCACGCTCGATCACGTCGCGAGCGACGTCGGGGCCCAATCGTACGTCGAGCACGCTCTCGAGCATCTCGTACAGCGCCTCGCGACCCAATGGCAGCAACGGCACCCGCACGATCTCTTCCACGTCGGCGAACGGGGCCAGCATGCCCGTTCCGCTCGGGCCGGTTGCCGCGTCCGATACGCGCGCCGTCACGAGGAGCAGCACCCGATGTTCGCCGAGACGTCTCGACAGGTCACGCAGGATCGCGATCTCGCCCGATTCGGCCGCATGGACTCCCTCGACGACCAACGCGACGGGACGCTGCTTGGAGAGACCCTGCAACAGGTGCTGGAGCGCCCACACCGTCTGCTGTCGGCTCTCGAACTCGGGGTGCTTCTCGGGCGAGAGCAGGTCGCGCAGCAGCGGCGCGGCCGGACCGAACGCGCGAGAATCGAAGTCGGAGTCCGCCGTCCCCGAGACGGCGTCCGAGGCGAGGGAGCGCCGCAGTTCATCGAGCAACGGACGCAGCAACCCGTCGGCCGCCGCGAGGGAGATCTGGAGCCAGCGAAAGCCGCGTCGACGAGCTTCGGCTTCGGCGACCCGGACGACCGTCGTCTTGCCCATCCCCACGTCGCCGGTCACGAGCACCGTCCGTCCGCGTCCCGCTTCGACGGTTTCGATCGCTCCCCGGACGCGGGCGATTTCTTCGTCCCGCCCCGTCGCCGAAGGAGCGGCGATCGACGGAGGCAGCGACGAAATCGCGGCGGGACCCCGGTCCGACGCCCGGCTCGGCACGACCGGTGCATCGAGGACGCGAGCCAGCAATTCGGGCAATTCGGTCCGTGAATCGGGCCGGCGGGCCGCGTCCTTGTCGAGACAGCGCAGTACCAGTTTCGCGAGCGGCACGGGGATCTCGGCCCCGATGGGCGGAGGCGCATTCTCGAGGATCGCGAAGAAGAGCGCGGGCAGCGATTGTGCCGCGAACGGGATGCGCCCCGTCAGCATGCGGTAGAGGAGCACGCCGAGGCTCCAGACGTCGGAGGCCGGGCTCGTGCCCTCGCCCCGGATCACTTCGGGCGCCATGTAGTAGGGCGTCCCCGCGACCGTTCCCGTCGACTCGAGGCGCCGCTCGCCCAGGATGTGCGCGAGGCCGAAGTCGACCAGCTTGACGGTCCCGGTCGCCGTCAGCAGCACGTTCTCCGGCTTCAGATCGCCGTGAATGACGTCGTGCGCATGGGCCACCTTCAAGGCGGCCGCGATCTCTCCCGCGAGAACGACCGCACGTGCGGGAGTGATCGGCGTCACGGGCTGCGGCGCCGGTGCCTGCGCTTCCCCGAGCAGACGACCGAGCGAGCCCCCGTCGACATACTCCATCTCGAGCGCCCAGCCGCGCGGGTCGAGCGTCGCGACGTGATAGATCGCGGCGACGTGCGGACTCTGGAGCCTCGCGATCGCCTTCGCTTCGCGCAGGAATCGTTCCCGCTCACGATCGGTCAATCCGAGCCCGTGCTCGAGCATCACCTTCACCGCCACGCGGCGGTCGAGAATGGCGTCGCGGCCCTCGTAGACGACGCCGAAGCCGCCGGCACCAATACGCTGGCCGACGATCACGTTTCCGAGGCGATCACCGGGAGCGATCGGGTCGGGACCCACGCGATCGATCAGCGCACGGCGGCGAGCGCGCGATCGAGGTCGGCAATCAGGTCGTCGGCCGACTCGATGCCACACGAGACGCGGATGAACCCGTCGTCGAAGCCGAGCGCCTGACGCGTTGCCGCCGGCACGCTCGCGTGCGTCATGGTGGCGGGATGTTCGATCAGGCTCTCGACTCCGCCCAACGATTCGGCACAGGCGAAGACGCGCACGTGCTCGAGGAACACCCTC
>JANNRO010000553.1:0-4213 GCA_031401505.1 Planctomycetia bacterium | reverse complement strand
GTTCGAAAGCGCCGCGTCGGCCGTATCGGCGACGGCCTTCAACCCGGTGCCGATGACGTCCAGGGTCCCGTTGCTCGATTGATAGATACCGAACCAGATGTTGCGGATGCCGATCAGATCGTTGCGGTGGTCGAGATGCGTCGTGTCGCTGAAGCAGGAGTGTTCGTCCTCCTGCAGCTGCGTCGAGTAGGGGACGAGGATGCGCTCGCCGCGCAACTCGCCGAACGCCAGCGTGCCCAGGCCGGTCATGATCCGACCGAGCGCGGTCGCGACGGGCAGGCCCAGCAGTTCGGTGCGGTACGGGTTGCCCGGTCCCCACTGGTCGCGCACCAGGGTGAGGTCGTCGATCAGCAGCTCGGTCGCGAGTTTCAAGTAGGCGCCGCGGCGGGCCTGGTTGGCCGCCGTCCCGCCGGGCGTCAGGAAGTCGGTGAACGGCCGCGCGCCGGGGCCGGCGTTGTTCGAGTCCTGTCCCCACAGGAGGTACTCGATGGCGTGCCAGCCGCAGGAGATGTTCTCCTCGCCCCCGGCCTCGTTGGCGGCGCGCAGCGTCGCTTCGTCGATCGTCGGGTAGGTCATCGGGTCGTTGATGATCCCCGACGTCGCGTCGCCCTGGACGTAGTCGATGTGCGACTCGTCGATCGGCCACGCGTTCATGAAGATCTCGGGACCGTCGAGCGCATTGTCGATCGGGCCTTCGTAGAAGCGCCCGACTTCGGTCTGGATGTAGAAGGGGCGAACGGTGAGCCAGGCGGTCCGCGCGGCGTCGAGGTTGACCTGGTTGGGCGTCGCGACGAGGAGGTCGACCGCGAACTGGAGCGCCTGCGTGCGGTTCACGACGTCCGCGTACGAGTTGAACATGATGTTCGCGTAGGTCTGAACGGCCTGGGCCCCGGTCACCGTGTTGAACCCGGAACCTCCGCCTCCTCCCCCGCCGCCCCCGCCACATCCGACGACGAGTGAGACCGCGAGAACGGCAGCGCCACGGCGAACACGCGTCGGGAAGAAACGGAACGGGCTCATGAGGAACTCCGAACGAGGGAAACGAGGGGAAGCGGAGCGGGGGTCGAACGTGTCATCGGGCGCGGGCCTTAAGCCATGCGAGCACGCGGTCGCGCTCGGGTCCGAAGAGCCCGGCTCGCGGTCCGTACTTGCGCACGAACGCCGGCCACTGCGACGCGGTCGCGTGCTTTGGCGAGAAGGCCTCGTGGCACTGGCTGCATTTGGTGTAGTAGATCGACCCCGCTTCCGCGTCGCCGGCGGCCGGGGGACGCGGTGCCGACGAGGTCGCGCGTGCGGAGGGACCCGCGTCGGTCGAGGACGGGGTCCGCGATCGCCGCTTCGCGTTGAGGCCGGGATCGGCCGGCACCGACCAGGAGCACGCGACGCTCGTGACGGCGAGGACGACCGCGAAGGCGATGCGTCCGGCCGGTGAACTTCGGGGCGCGGTCTCGGGGCGCGTCATAGGAACGTCGAAAACGAGAACGTCCACTCCGTCTCGTCGGAGAGCACGGAGGGACGAAACCACGTGTGATCGACGCGGAAGAGCGTGCGCTCGGTGATGCGGTAGTTGAGCCCGACGGAGTACGCGTCGAGGTCGTCCTCGAACGCGAGCCCGCGGTAGCGATCGTGGAGGTCCTGCGACTGGTAACGCACGGCGAGCGTGAACAGCGAGGTGTCGGTCGTGAATGCAGGGTTGCCGCACGCCCAGAAGCCCGGATAGAAGTGGTAGGCGGCCTCGAGCCAGAGCCCCCACATCCCTTCGATGGCGTCGACCGGGTCGGCGGCGTTGCGCTCCATCTGATACGCGACGTACTCGCCCTTCGCCTCGAACGGACCCTTGCGGACGAGGAAGTCGAGCGCGTAGCCCGTGATCGTGCGCTCGTCGTCGAGGTCGTAGATCCCGCCGGTACCCGAGAGACCCGTCTCCAGATAGTCGAACACGCACGTCTTCCAGGTGACGGCGGCGCGCGCCCACGCCTGCTTGCCGTCGTTCTCGTCGGTCGACTGCACGGCGTCGCGCGTGCCGCGTGCGGCCGAGAAATTGTCCCGGAATCCGTTCGTCAGCGCCGCCGAATACGAGAGCACGTGCCCCGCGCACGAGAGGGGCATGGCGCCCTCGAAGCCGATGCCCGGCTGTCCGAAGCCCGTGGGGACGAGAAACCGGGCCGTGAAGGGCCGTGTCGAGAAGTCGTTCAGCGGATCGTCGTGATAGGCGTTGAATCGACCGAACGGCACGAGCAGCCAGCCGATTTTCGGCACGAAGGCGTCGGAGACGTGGAACGACACCTCGGCCTTCTCGAGTTCGATCTCGCCGTCGATCGCGTCGGCGATGCCGCCGTGCTCGATCTCGAGTTCCATGTCGAAGTCGATGAAGGGGGTGATGGCCCCGTCGGCGGCCAGCACCAGCCGTGTGTTGTCGAAGCGCGAGTTCGTGTCGGACCGATCGGAGTAGACGAGCGAGAAGTAGCCCCCCCAATGGAGCCCACCCGATCCCTCGGTGCTCTCGACCGCGACGACGTCCTTCGGCGCGGCATTGAGGTAGGTCGTGACGGCGGCGGAGGCCTCGTCGCCGCTCGGCTTCAAGAGCGCCCGATCGCTGGCCTTGCGGACCTCGAGTTCGCGCTCGACGTCGGAGAGGCGCGCGGCCTGCTTCTGAAACGCTTCCTCAAGTCGCCGGAGCCGTTCGTCGGCGTCGATGGCGGCCGGGGCGCTCACCGCCGCCGCGGGCGCCGCCGGCTCGGGCGGGGCCGCCGCTGCACCGTGTGCCAGCGCGGCGAGCGTGGCCGCGGCGAGCAGGGTGAGCGGGGGCAGCCGGGACATTCGAGCTCCGAAGCGCGAGACCAAGGCGTAGTTTTCGCGAACGATTCTCAAAGTCAACATAGGGCAAGGGGCGCCTCCGCGCCATACTTTTATTGATTGTGAGACGCATTCTCAATATTGTGGGTTCGCCCGTTCGATTCGAACGGCCCTGAACGAGGAGCTCGACGCCATGAGCGAACCCATCGAAGGGCACTCCGCCGATTCACCCCGGTCGCCCCAGCCTCCCGAGTCGGACGCAGGTCCCGTCGCCGAACCGTTCGACGTCTTTGCGACGGTTCGCCGCCGGTGCGGCGGTCGATGTCTGTGTCCACGCACCGAGACCGGCAACTGCGGCGCACAGGTCGTCGGCCGCGCCTTCGGTTTCGTTTGCCGTACCGCGCGCGGCGGTCACCCGTCGACTACTCTCTCGCTCGGCGCGCCGTCGACCGCCGCCCCTTCGATCGGAGACGTCTCGTGAAGCACAGCAAGTCCACCGCCGTTCCCCCGCAGTTGGCCGACGCGCTCCAGCGGCTCCACTCCACCGAGTTGTCGGGCGTCGTCCGCTATCTCCACTATGCCCACATGATCTTCGGCGCGAACCGCATCCCGATCGTGGCGTGGTTGAAGGACCAGGCGACGGAGTCGATGGATCACGCCTGGAAGATCGGCGAGAAGATGACCGCGCTCGGCATGCATCCCGAGATGAAGGTCTTTCCGCCGAAGGAAACGGGCAAGCACGACGTGCTCGCCGTGTTGCGCGAGGCGCTCGACTACGAGCGCGCGGGGCTCGACGACTACAAGAAGTTGCTGCGGGTCGTGTGGGAGACCTGCCCCGAAGACTCGGCGCTCGAAGACTGGGTACGCGGGTTCGTCGCGGTCGAGACCGAGCATCTGGAAGAGGCCGAAAAGATGCTGCGGACGATGTAGAGCGCCGATCGGTCACCCCGCCCCCGTTGGAGTTCGTCCGTGACCGATCCCGATCCGAGTCCCGCCGGATCGTCGGGGTCCGATGGACCGCCGGGACCGTCGTCCGACGCCGGTCGATCGACGCCCCACGCGAACGAGGGTTCGAGCGTCCTCATGCGGCTCGCGTCGGTCGGCAAGTTCGCGCCGGTCGGCGTGCGACTGCGGGACGCGCCCAGCGACCACGCTCCAGGGCTGAGCGCCGATTCGTCGGCGCCGCCGAGCGAATCGGCCGGATCGACGACCGGCCGATACCGTCTGGCGGCGGAAATCGGGCGGGGCGGGGTCGGCGTCGTGATCAAGGGGCACGATCTTGATCTCGGGCGCGACGTGGCAATGAAGCTGCTGCTCGAGGAGCACGCGGGGACGCCCGACGTGCTCCAGCGTTTCGTCGAGGAGGCCCAGATCGGGGGGCAACTCCAGCACCCGGGCATCGTCCCGGTCTACGAAC
>JANNRO010000552.1:0-6939 GCA_031401505.1 Planctomycetia bacterium | reverse complement strand
GCGGGATCGCCCATGTTCAACTCACCGACGTCCGCCAATTCGACCAGCCGCCCCTTCTCGACCTCGCAGAGCTTTGCCGTGTGCCAGTCCTTGATCCCGCCGACGGCGGCGTCGGAGTACGGCGATTCCACCGACGGATGGCGATCGATCAACGCGACGATCTTCACGTCGTCGCTGCTTCCGACCGCGAGCATCTCCTCGATGTCGCGCATCATGGGGGACTCGAGGTTGCAGTCGGCGTCGTGATAGACGAGGAAGAGCCACGACGCCGGAGCCGGATCGTCGGCTCGGGCTCGGATCGCGGGAATTGCGAGCAACGAGCCGAGCGACGCGAGAAGTGCGGCCAAGCGTGCGGACATCTGCATGGACACGGCGGGCTCCGGAGGGAGTGGGATGCTGCCATGGCGAATCGGCGACGGGAGAATCATCCGACTCCGCCCGTTCTCCCCGCGTCCCGTTCGCCCGCGCGCGCTCACTTCATCGCGGGCAGTGGCGGCGGAACCGCCGAGGGGTCGGCGGGGATCCCCGCCCCGTCGTGGTTGAAGCGTCGGATCCACGTCCCGTCGGACGCCCGAGCGCCGAGCCTCGACTTCGCGTCGTCGACACGGCGGGCCATGTCGGCGAGCGACGTGATTTCGTCGGCGAGAGCCTTGGGGATGCGGATCTCCTCGATCGGGCTCTCGCGACCGATCTTGGCGTCGACGAAGTCGCGGTATTGGTTCCTCGGCTTCGGGCTCGCGAACGCGGTCATGCGCGGGATCGTCGTGAATTCGCCCTTCGCGGGATCGGTCGGATCGGCCTTCCAGGCGTAGTCCCATCGGACGTTCGCGACGAGACCGCGGTCGGGTAGGTAAAGCTCTTCGACCCAGACCCAGGCGCCGTGCGCCCATTCCATTGCCGTATCGGCCATGGGCACGCGATAGCGTTGCGCGAGGACGGTGTCGGCGACGGGACCCGAGACCGGAGGCTCGGCGGCGGCGGGCGTGACGACCCGTCCGGCAACGAATGCTGCCGACAGGCCGATCAGGAACAACAATCGAGCGACGCGGCGATTCATCGAGCACCTCCGGGGGCGCGGACAACGTACCCGACTCTCGCCCGTCGATCGGCGTGCCCATCACCGCCGATCGGGGTCAGACCCCGTTCGGCGGCGAAGAGGCGTCGAATTCACGTCGCCGTGGCAGGCCGTGACGATCATCGTCGCCGTCGTCTCAACGATCGTTCGATACTCGGCATCCGACTCGAGCAGGCGGCAATGTTCGGGGTAGCGATCATAGACGGTTCGACTCGGCGCCCCGAGGCACCTTCCGATCTCGGCGAACGACTCCGATGCGAGATCTCGGAGCAGTCCGACCCGGAGAATGTTCCACCCCGACTGCGAGCGGCGAAACTGCAGGATCTTCCAATCCGGTCGCGCCGCCTCGCACGTGGCGATGACTTCGAGTGCGGTGTCGGTGTCGATGATCGGGGGGCGGGAGACCGTCCCGTCGGCCTCCTTCGCGCATCGATCGAACCAGCGCTGGATGTGCTCCGGGCGAGCGGCGAGGATGCCGTCGAGCGTCGTTTCGTCCTCGCCGAGTCCTTCCGAGAATCGCGCGAACCAGCGAAGTGCCGCCGGCGTCCATTTTCGCCCGAAGACGGCCGGGTAGGAGGCCGGATCGTACGTGTCCGTTCCCGTCGCCGCACAGACGACGCCTTCGACCCAGGTCCGGGTGAGCCAGGGCGGGCCGTCGGGGCGAAGGTAGTGATGTGTGCTCGAATACGGATACGCCGCCGCGGAGGAAGCGATTCGCGCTTCGACGGGATTGGCGTCGATGTACTCGAGGATCGCCTTGCGGTACGCGTCGGACTTGACCTGCTTTGCGAAGAATCGTCCCTTGAGGAGCGATCCGTCGCGGCCGCGACCGCGGTTGAACTTGCTGACGTAGATGCTCTCGATCCACTGGAGGGCCTCCGAGAGGTTGCCCTCGGTGCTGCGAACCAGGAGATGGAAGTGATTCGTCATCACGCAGTACGCGTGAACTTCGATCAACCCGTCGAAACAGAGTTCGGCGAGAAGGCCGAGGAACCGGCGGGCGTCGGCTTCCGTTTCGAAGATCGCTCGGTGGTTGAGGCCCCGATTTCCGATGTGGTACCACGCACCGACTTCGAAGAGACGCAGGCGACGAGGCATGAGTGGGCTCCTTGAAGGGGATGCACCACCCACGCGTGAGAACCGCCGTGGTCACGACAATTCCGCCGATCGGGGTCTGACCCCGATCGGTGGTGATGAGCGCCGAGGTTCTTAGCGGCCCGTTAATGCGGTAGGGGCCTACGGTGACGACGACTCACCGGAGCTTTGCCGTGAACGACGCCCTCTACCTCGGAATGGGAATCTCCCTCTTCGTCCTCGCAGGACTGTTCGTCCTCGGGCTCAAGGGCCGCGAAGAGAGGCGCCCGTGACCACCCTCCACATCGTCGGCGCGGTCATCGCGTTCGGCCTCTTCGTCTACCTCGGAGTCGCGCTCCTTCGTCCGGAGACCTTCGAATGAGAACCGTCGACTGGTTCCAGATCCTCCTCTACTTCGGCGTGTTGCTGGTGCTCGCCAAACCGCTGGGCGCCTACATGGCCCGCGTCTTCGAAGGCCGCCCGTGCGGGCTGAACCGCGTTTTCGGCCCGCTCGAGCGGGGAATCCTTCGGCTCGCCGGCGTCCGCTCCGACGCCGACACGAACTGGCGCTCCTACGCGGGCGCGATGCTAGTCTTCAACGCGGTCGGCTTCGTCGTGGTCTACGGCCTTCAGCGCCTCCAGGGCGTGCTCCCCGGCAATCCCGCGGCGCTCGGCGCCGTGTCCCCCGACTCGTCGCTCAACACGGCGATCTCGTTCGTGACCAACACCAATTGGCAGGGCTACGGCGGCGAGACGACGATGTCGTACCTGACGCAGGCCCTCGCGCTGGCCGTCCAGAACTTCGTCAGCGCCGCGACGGGCATCGCCGTCCTCGTCGCGCTGATCCGCGGATTCGCGCGCAAGAGCGCCTCGGGCATCGGCTCGTTCTGGGTCGACCTCGTCCGCTCGACGCTCTACGTCCTGCTCCCGCTCTCGCTGATCCTCGCGGTGACGCTCGTTTCACAGGGCGTCGTCCAGACGAACGAAGGGCCCGTGCGCGCGACGCCGCTCGATCCCTCGGGCGGGACGGAGCAGGTCATCGCCGTCGGGCCCGCCGCGTCCCAGATCGCGATCAAGCAACTCGGCACCAACGGCGGCGGCTTTTTCAACGCGAACTCGGCGCATCCCCTCGAGAACCCCACGCCGATCTCGAATTTCCTCGAATTGCTCGCGATCCTGCTGATCCCGGCGGCGCTGTGCCCGATGTTCGGAAGGATGGTGGGAGGGCGGCGGGAGGGAGGGGCGCTGCTCGTCGCCATGGTCGTGATCCTCGTGCCGTTCGTCGCCGCGACGGCGATCTTCGAGAGCCGACCGACTCCCGCGATCGACCGCTTCGACGTCGACGCGAAGGCCTCGGCGCTCCAGTCGGGCGGGAACGCCGAAGGAAAGGAGACGCGTTTCGGCGTCGTCAACTCGGCGCTGTGGGCCGACGCGACGACCGCGGCCTCCAACGGCTCGGTCAACGCCATGCACGACTCGTTCACGCCGCTCGGCGGACTCGGGCCCCTCGTCCTCATGCAGCTCGGCGAAGTCGTCTTCGGCGGCGTGGGCTCGGGGCTCTACGGCATGATCGTGTTCGCGATCGTCGCGGTGTTCGTCGCCGGGCTGATGATCGGCCGCACGCCGGAGTACCTCGGCAAGAAGATCGAGGCCTTCGAGATGAAGATGGCCTCGCTCGTGATCCTGGCGCCCGCGATGACCGTGCTCGTCGGGACGGCGGTCGCCGTGCTTTGCGCGGGCGGGCGTCAGGGGGTCGCCAACCCGGGCGCCCACGGCTTCTCCGAGATCCTCTACGCGTTGTCTTCGACGGGAAACAACAACGGCAGCGCGTTCGCGGGCCTCTCCGCCAACACGCCCTTCTACAACGTGATGCTCGGCGTCGCGATGTTCGTGGGTCGCTACGTGCCGGCGCTCTGCGTGCTCGCGATCGCGGGCTCTCTCGCGGCGAAGAAGAAGATTCCCGCCGGGCCCGGAACGCTGCCGGCTCACGGTCCGCTCTTCGTGTCGTTGCTTGTCGCGGTCGTGCTCCTCGTCGGCGCGCTGACGTTCGTTCCCGCGCTCGCGCTCGGCCCGATCGTCGAACACCTCCAGATGGTCCGGTAGCGCAGGTGCCCATGTCCCACTCCCTCGATTCCGCCCGCCCGCACGCGTCCGACGGCCTCGGGTCCATTCCCTGGGGCGACGTCGCGCTCGAGGCGTTGCGCAAGCTGTCGCCCCGGCGCCAGATCAGGAACCCCGTCATGTTCGTCGTCTGGGTCGGCGCCGCGCTGACGACGGGGCTCCTGCTGCACGCGCTCGTCGGTCAGGGCGAAGCCCCCGCGGGGTTCATCCTCGCGGTCACGCTCTGGCTCTGGTTCACGGTGCTGTTCGCGAACTACGCCGAAGCGGCGGCCGAGGGCCGCGGGCGGGCGCAGGCCGCGTCGTTGCGCCGGACGCGCCGCGACGTCTCGGCGACCCGGCTCGAGAGAGCGTCGAAGGACGCCGCGTCGTCGATCGTCTCCGCCGCGACGCTCTCGAAGGGCGAGTTCGTGCTCGTCGTCACGGGCGAGGTCGTGCCTTGCGACGGGACGGTCGTCCTGGGCGCGGCCTCGGTCGACGAGAGCGCCATCACGGGCGAGAGCGCGCCCGTGATCCGCGAGAGCGGCGGCGACCGCAGCGCGGTGACCGGCGGGACCCGCGTGTTGTCCGACTGGCTGATCGTCGAGGTGCGCGCCGACCCGGGCAACTCGTTCCTGGACCGCATGATCGCGCTGGTCGAGGGCGCCAAACGCAGGAAGACGCCGAACGAGGTCGCGCTCGACGTGCTGCTGGCGGCGCTCTCGATCGTGTTCCTCCTCGTGTGCGCGACGCTGCTTCCCTGTTCGTGGTTCGCGGTCGACGCCGCGGGACGGGGCGACGTCGTGTCGATCACCGTGCTCGTCGCGTTGCTCGTTTGTCTGATCCCGACCACGATCGGCGGGCTCCTCTCGGCCATCGGCATCGCCGGCATGGATCGCATGGTGAGACAGAACGTCATCGCGACGTCGGGCCGGGCCGTCGAGGCGGCGGGCGACGTGGACGTGCTGCTCCTCGACAAGACCGGCACGATCACGCTCGGCAACCGGCAGGCGACGGCATTCATTCCCGCGGCGGGCGTGACCGAGCGCGAGCTCGCCGACGCGGCGCAGCTCGCGTCGCTGGCCGACGAGACGCCCGAGGGGCGCAGCATCGTCGTGCTGGCCAAGCAGCGCTTCGACCTGCGCGAGCGGCAGCTCCACGAGATCGGCGCGAGGTTCGTCCCGTTCGCCGCGCAGACCCGCATGAGCGGGGTGGACGTCGGCCCGCGTCGGATTCGCAAGGGCGCGGCCGATTCGGTGGCGACGTTCGTCGCGTCGAACGGCGGACGGGTGCCCGCGAGCGTGGTCGCCGACTCCGAGCGCGTCGCGCGGGCCGGCTCGACCCCGCTGGTCGTGGCCGAGGGCGACCGCGTGCTCGGCGTCGTCGAGCTGCGCGACGTCGTCAAGGGGGGCATTCGCGAGCGATTCGCACAGCTGCGTCGCATGGGCATCAAGACGGTGATGATCACCGGAGACAACGCGCTGACCGCCGGCGCCATCGCGGCGGAGGCCGGCGTCGACGACTTCCTCGCCGAGGCGACGCCCGAGGCGAAGCTCGCGTTGATCCGCGAGTACCAGGCGAAGGGGCATCTGGTCGCCATGACGGGCGACGGCACCAACGACGCGCCCGCGCTCGCGCAGGCCGACGTGGCGGTCGCGATGAACACCGGGACCCAGGCCGCGAAGGAGGCCGGGAACATGGTCGACCTCGACAGCAACCCGACGAAACTCGTCGAGGTCGTCGAGACCGGCAAGCAGATGCTGATGACGCGGGGCGCGCTCACCACGTTCAGCCTCGCCAACGACGTCTCGAAGTACTTCGCGATCGTCCCGGCGGCGTTCGTCGGCACCTACCCCGAACTCGCCCGACTGAACGTGATGGGGCTCTCGTCGCCTGCAAGCGCGATCCTCTCGGCGGTCATCTTCAACGCGCTCATCATCGTGGCGTTGATTCCGCTGGCGCTGAAGGGCGTCAAGTACCGCCCCGTGGGCGCGTCGGCTCTGCTCCGGCGGAATCTGCTCGTGTACGGCCTGGGCGGCCTCGTCGTGCCGTTCGTCGGGATCAAGGCCATCGACCTCGTGCTGTCCCTGCTTCACCTCGCGTAAAGGAATCGAACATGCGCGCCCACCTGCGTCCGACTCTGGTCGTCTTCCTCGCACTGACCGTCCTCTCGGGCATCGCGTACCCCTTCGCCGTCCTTGGGCTCGCTCGCGCGTGCTTCCCTCACCGGGCCGGCGGCAGTCGCATCGTGCGCGACGGGCACGTCGTGGGCAGCGAGTGGATCGGGCAGGCGTTCGCCGATCCGAAGTACGTGTGGGGGCGCCCGTCGGCGACGACGCCCGCGTACAACGCGAGCGCGTCGTCGGGGAGCAACCTCGGCCCCACGAACCCGGCGCTCGCCGAAGCGGTGTCGGCGCGCATTGCGGCGCTCCGAGCGGCGGATCCGTCCAACAGGGACCCGGTTCCCGTAGACCTCGTGACCGCGTCGGCAAGCGGGCTCGATCCGCACGTCTCGCCGGCTGCCGCCCGGTTCCAGGCGGCGCGGGTTGCCAGGGCGAGGGGAATCCCGACGGCTCGCGTGCTGGAACGGATCGACCGCCACACCGAGGGGCGGGATCTCGGCGCGCTCGGCGAGCCGCGGGTCAACGTGCTGTTGCTCAATCTGGCGCTCGACGACCTCGGTCGCGACCGGT
>JANNRO010000551.1:0-2890 GCA_031401505.1 Planctomycetia bacterium | reverse complement strand
CGCGGTCGAGATCCAGCACGCAATCGGAGCACATAGCGCGTTCGGTTTCGACGTGATGGCGGCGTGCAGTTCGTTCGCCTTCGCGTTGACAAGTGCGATGGCGCTCGTGCGGGCGGGGTCGGTTCGTCGCGCGCTCGTCGTAGCGGCGGAGTACTTCACCGCGATGGTCGACTGGACTGATCCAACGACGTCGTACTTCGCCGGTGACGGCGCCGCCGCCGTCGTGCTGGAGTCACCCGACGCGGCCCAACGGAGTACCGGAACCGTGGTGGTCGACAGCATGTGCACCTCGCGTCTCAGCGACAGCATCCGGACCGGAATCGGAGGCACTCGGGCCTTCCTTGCGAGACTGCATTCTGATTCCCCGGTCGCTGCGGTGCCGGGGGAGGACGGATACCGGTTCTTTCACCAGGACGGCCCCCGCGTGTATCGGGACGTGCTTCCGATCGTCGATGCAACGGTGCGATCGCTGCTCGCGCGCCACGGGATCGAACCTCGGGCGATCGCAAAGTGGTGGGTTCACCAAGCGAGCCTCCCCATGCTGGACGGGGTCTTCGAGCGCATCCTCGGGAAGCGCCCGAACGTCGACATCGTTCCGGTCGTGCTTGACCGTCTCGGGAACACGTCTTCGTGCGGTGCGGCGTACTGCCTCGCCGAGGATCCGGGGCTTGAGCCGGGTCAGCACGGCGTGTTGCTCGCCTTCGGCGGCGGATACACGGTGGGAGCAGTTCTATTCGTCGGTCGGTAGGGGGCGCGAAGCGGATGCGGGCCTTCCTCAAGGCTGCGTCGCTCGTGATCTGGCTATGACATTTCTGAAGCCGTCTCGAGTCGTATCAGCCATCCTTGGCGGACACTTCCGTCAAATCTCGTATTGGGTCATGTCAGGACGCGGTGCAGAAGGCCCCCAAGTCTCGAGGTCGCGTCCGCGCCAGATTGCGAGTCCACAGCATGTGTAATGATCGCGATAGAGTTGCGGCTCCGCTCAGCCCGACTCCGCGGGCTCGACTCTTCGTTGCAACTCGTCGTGGAGCCGGGCCGTTTCGCGCGCCAAAGCTGCCTTCCTGTACGCCCTGCGCCCGGACCGCTCTCTCGCGGCGATCGACCCCGTCGGCGCCTAAGCATGCCCGACGAAATTCATGCACCGCCACTGTCAGAAACTCAGTGGAACGGCGGCATTCAGAGGTCCCGGTGCACGGGCGGGGTGCAAGAACTTACTCAGGGTTGCTCAGGACTCGGCGGATCGGGCAACCGCCTGCCCGCCCCAGCGCCCGCTCGACCGTCTTGCGATCGATGTCGAGACTGCGCGCGATCTCGCGCTTGGGAACATGCTCCACGACGTGCAAGTGACGATTCTCGGCCTAATGCGACATGCGAATCACCTCAGATTCTCCGAATGCCAGAGCTCGGTCCTCCGGCCACGTCGCCGGGTTCGCCTACGCTAGGGCGAGAACGCTTCTCCGGTTCGGGACCGCCAGAGGAACTCGCCATGCGTTCAGTTCTGGTCGACCGCCTCCTTCATCCGCAGGTCGGAGGTGGCGAGGAGGCGCCCGCACTCAGACGGCTGACGGCGCCTTGAACGAGTCGGGCCCCGAAGGATCCCTCAGGCGCACGTTTTTCGACGCGTACGAATGCGCGCTGATCGCGTCGCGCACGAAAGCGGCGCTGGCACTCAGTAAGGAGCGGGGCGAGAGGACGGGCGACGTGACGATGGGGATCATCGGTGTCTTGCAACGGGCGAGCGATATCGCTACGCTCTGCCGTGCATCGCATCATCGGGATCGGCGCAGAGGGTCGGTCGGCGCCCGCGTTGGGCGAATGGCGAGTACGGAGGCAGACATGCGAATCGTTCAGCGAGTGGGGTCTACGACCCTCCTGATCGGGGTTACGTTGGCGCTCGGCTGTTCTGATGCTCGCGTGAGGAAGATCCGGACGCCGACTCAGTACGAGAATTGGACCGATCAAGACCAACGCGAGGTCGACAGCATTGTCGGCCCGAGGTACTTCCTCCCTCGACCGGTGCTCGTGGTCGACAAGGAGTTCCCGGTCGATTCACATACCGTGCTGGTTCGCGGCCGCGTAGCACCCGACGGGCGTGTCGTCGATCTCGAACTGAATCGAGACGAAAAGCAGGTCCTTTTGACTGCGGGGATCGCCGGTACGAAGCTCGCCGTCGGAGATCTCTACGTCTCGACTCAGGCGTCGCTGCGCAGTGCCGCGGTCCATGGCGACCCAGGGAGTCCAACCTCTGCGCCGCCCATAGCAGGCACTCTCGGGACACCAGAGAATCCTCACTTTCATGAGAAGCCAGATTTAATCACGTTTAGGGGAGGTGAGACAATTACGTTGGCGCAGAGCGGAGACCCATACGCATTGGACTGTTCCGTTCGAACTACGGCAATCGTGGTGAAGGACACTTCGAAGAAGAGCATCAGAGGCTTCGTGCTGGTTCCTGTCGAGGGTGGACAACGCAGTCTCACTAGGCCGGTCGTAGACTTTCCGATCTCCAGTTATTCATCGGAGGGCCCGTTGAAACTGACGGCACCGGTTCGGGGTCTATCAGTCGGTGCGTATGTCGTGGGTGTCCGTTGGGTTGAAGTCCGCCCCGACGAGTCTCTCTACCATTGGGTAGCGTACCTTCCCGCAAGCAGGCCCAACCTGTTTGTCCTCGCCAACAGCGCCGCCGAGGCATACCCCCGACTTTCGTTCGACGATAACCTGCCGGCGACTCCGATGGCCATTGTGAAAGGTGATGGATTCGTCGTCACCGGGACACAGTTCGCCGAGGGACCATCCTATCGCGTCACGCTTAGAATCGTCGCCAACACAGACAAGATGACCATCAAGGCGACAGACTTGAAGATCGGCGGGATCGCCACCGATGCTGCCGACC
>JANNRO010000550.1:0-10979 GCA_031401505.1 Planctomycetia bacterium | reverse complement strand
ATGGTCGCCTTCGACAAGGCGGAGTCCACGTACAAGGACTGGTTCAAGGGAATGCTGGCCGGCCTGACGTGGGACAACGTCGGGACGGGCGTCCGAGGCCCGTGGATCACGCCGTTCCCGACCTACACGTCCGCGCGCAAGGACGCGATCGACGCCGGCAAGAAGGCGCCGTTCGTGCACTCGACGTTGACGCTTTCGAAGGGCGAGAAGTTCTCGCGCCTGAAGTACTCCCCCGCCGACCAGCCGTTCGCGGCGTGGGTGTTCGCGGCCGAGGCACGCGACACCGACGCCTACTGCTTCATCGGGATCGAGAAGTTCGACTTCGCGGAGATGCAGCGCGACAAGAGGGAACCCGACGCCCTGATCGACGACCACGAGAACGAGTGGAAGAACGAGTTCGAGGAGCCGGTCACCCGCGTCAAGGACAAGAACCGGAAGAGCGATTCGTTCCGGGGCGCCAAGGGATCGTCGTTCGAGTTCAGGGGCACGAAAGAGAAGCACCCCTGGGTCGAGCGCGGCTACGTCGTCAGGTCGAGTCAGACGGTGATCCGCATCCGCGTGCTGTACGGCGGCACCGCCGCCGAAGCGAAATTCAAGGCCGACGCCGAGAAACTCCTCGGTTCGATCAAGTTTTCCTGAGCGAGACGAGCCCCCCATGACACACGCGCGCGCCTCCCGGCTTTCCCGAATCCCCCGCTCGATCGGTGTTCGGGGCCTCGCGTACGGCCTGCTGTTCGGGATCGTCGGCCCGATGGCCGCGCCCCATGCGTCGTTCGCCGACAAGGTCAAGGACGACGACCTCCTCAACTACTTCCTGAAGGTGCCGGATCGCTGGACGTTCGGCCGCGCCGAGGACTACGCCAAACAGAACGTCGTCGCGGTGGCCGACTGCGTGCTCGACCTGCTCGCGGACGGCAAGACGGTGGGCACCGGTCAGGGCGGGCGGGTGATGCTCTCGGTCCAGGACGTCCCGAAGGAATTCGAGCAGGACTACGAGACCTGGCTCTACGAGTGGCAGTTGATCGGCGCGAAGATCGAGCAGGAACAGGACGGGACCATCTCTGATGCGATCGCGGCGGCGGAATCGGCCGCGAAGCAGAAGCTCGAGCCGCCTCTGTTGGCGCTCGCCAAGCGCCCCGACGTCCAATCGCTGCTGCTCAGTCGATGGTTCAGCGACATCAAGAAGCAGCCCGTCCTCGAGCCCGACGTCCGCGGCATCTGGATCGGGCACATTCCCGCGGCCGAGATGACCTACGAAGGCAACTGCGCCAACCTCCAGGGCAACGACGGTCGCTGCCTCGGCCGCCTCTACGTCTGGGTGGTGCGCAAGAAGCTCTACCGGATGGCGTTCTGGGTCTGGCCGACCGAGTACGACCGGGAGCACGTGAAGGACGACGTCGACACGATCCAGTTCAGCTACGAGACGCCCAAGCCGACGGCCATCCCGCGCAAGCCGACGCAGTTGCCCGCGGGGCTCGACCCGAACGGCCCGAAAGTCGATCCCGACCTCGAGAAGGTCTTTCCGCACCGGGATCTCGCCTACCAGTTCGAGATCCGCAAGGTGAAGCGCTTCCGGGCGATGCCGGTCGATCGCAGCAAGCCCGACCAGAAGCATCTGGGCTACCGCATGGACGGCGTGTCGGGGGCCTCGAGCTGCATTTGCGAACTGCTCGTCTATGCGGTCAAGAACGCGGCCGAGCCCTTCATCATCGACGACTACCTGATGAACTTCTGGACGGTGTTCGTGAAGGGCCATCCGAACGGGAAGCTCGAGTCGGCGCCGTTCGTCCCCGTGACGAACAAGCAGCTCTTCCTCTCGCTCCCCAACTTCGGGAAGAAGTTCGAGGTCGATCGACCCGAGAAGAAGCCGGGCAAGGACAAAGAGGAGAAGACGTCGGTCAGCGAACTCGAGAAGAAACTGCTCGTCATCGCCGAGTCGAAGATGGTCTCGATCGGCAAGGAACGGGTCAAGAACACCTGGCGCATCTGCCTCATGGGCAACGCCGAGCGGGCGGGCGACGAGGTCAACGTCCAGTACATCTTCCAGACCGACGACTTCTGCTACGTGTTCCGCTTCGTCTTCCGTCGCGACGGCGTGCCGGCGTTCAAGGATGCGGTGACCGAAATCCTCTCGACGTTCCTACTGATCGAA
The DNA here is from genome assembly GCA_031401505.1 of Planctomycetia bacterium. Lineage (GTDB taxonomy): Bacteria > Planctomycetota > PLA2 > PLA2 > JAEUHO01 > JANNRO01. Next base: position 8,827 of record JANNRO010000550.1, on the reverse strand, counting down.
CCGCCGAAGTGAACCCGAGGGACCCGGCCCGCATCCGGCGGCTGACCGCCGATCTGCCGGGACTCCACGGTCGCATCCGCGAGACGCCCGAGGATTTCCGCGTCGAGGAACTCCCGCTCTACGGTCCGACCGAGGAGGGGGACCACCTGCTCTTCCAGATGGAGAAGCGCGGGCTCTCGACGTTCGAGTCGCTGCTCTACCTCTCGAAGGCCGCGAAGGTCTCCGAGCACACGATCGGCTACGCCGGACTGAAAGACGCGCGCGCCGTCACGACGCAGTGGATGTCGGTCCATCGGGTCCCGCCCGGTCGGCTGGTCGCGATGAAGCACCCGAAGATCCGCATCCTCTCGGTCCATCGCCACGCCTCGAAAATCCGCATCGGGCACTTGGCCGGCAACCGCTTCACGATCCGCATCCGGGGTGCGCGGGTCGAGCACCTGCGGTCGGCGCGGGCCGCGATGGGTCGTCTCGCCGAGCGGGGCGTTCCCAACGCGTACGGCGTCCAGCGCTTCGGCGTCAAGCACGACGGCCACATCCTCGGGAAGGCGCTCGTCCGGGGCGACTTCCGCGAGTTCCTGGCACACCTCCTGGGCCACCCCCACCCCCGTGAGGCCGATCCCCGTGTGCGCCACGCGCGGCTTGCCTACGACCGCGGCGACCTCGCCGAAGCGTTCGAGAACTTCCCGATGAAACACCGCATCCAGAAGCAGGCGCTCGGCGCGTTGATCCGGACCGGCGACCCGAAAGCCGGCTTCGAGGCGCTCGGCAAACGTCCGCGTCGCATTTATGTCTCGGCCTACCAGTCGTACCTGTTCAACCGCTGCCTCGACGCACGGCTCGAGGACGACACGTACGACCGCCTGCTCGAGGGTGACCTCGCCTGGCAGCACGACACGGGCGCGCTCTATCCCTCCGACGGAGGCGAGGCCGATTTCGACCGCGCCCGTCGCTTTGAAGCGTCACCTTCGGGACCGCTCGAAGGCTACGACATGCGGGCGCCGACGGGCGGGCCCCGGGCGCTCGAAACGCACGTGCTCGACGCCGAGGGCCTGACCGAGGACCTCTTTCGCGCCGAAGCCATCGGAACCCGTGGCTCGCGCCGTCCCTATCGCGTGCCGCTGATCGACGCGTCGCTCGAACAGGAAGGCGTCGACACGGTGCTCGCACGCTTCACGCTGCCGCCGGGCTCGTTTGCGACGGTCGTGCTCGACGAGATCATGAAGTCGAGCGATCGCGCGCTCGAGACGAACGGGGCGACCGGGGTGACCGTCACGTCGGACGAGGGCGCGCTCGGGGGGGACGGGGAGCACGGCGAGCGGCCGGCGAACGGGACCGACGTCCGAAACCCGGATCTCGACCCGGCGCTCGATCCGACTCTCGATCCGAGTCTCGATTCGAGTCTCGACCCGGACGTACCCCTCGATGACGACCTGCCGCTCGAGAACGATGTCGGCGAGGGCGCCTAAGATCCGCGGGTGCGCGTCATCGCGGTGGTCAATCAGAAGGGCGGCGTCGGCAAAACGACGACGTCCGTCAACTTGGGAGCCGCCCTCGCTCGTCGAGGTCGTCGGGTGCTACTCGTCGACATGGACCCGCAGGGCAACCTGACGGACCACCTCCTGGGCGACCCGGAGGCCGGCGGAGATCGCCTGTCGATCTACGACGTCATCGTCGAGGGGAAGCCCTTGGCCGACGCGATTCTCGCGACGTCCACGCCCGGGTTGTCGGTCGTGCCCTCGCACCCCGATCTCGCGGGCGCCGAGCTCGACCTGGCATCGATCATCGGGCGCGAGGTGCTGCTCCGCGACGCGATCGACGCGTTGCCCGCTGGGCCGGACGGCCACGCCGGGTTCGATTTCGTGTTCCTCGACTGTCCGCCGAGCCTCGGGTTGCTTTCGCTCAACGCGCTCGCGGCGTCGTCGCAGGTCTTCATCGCGCTCCAGACCGAGTTCTTCGCGATGCGGGGCCTCGGCGCGCTCGATCGCACGGTCGACCTCGTTCGCCGCCGGATCAACCCCGCGCTCGTCGTCGGCGGGATCATCCCGACGTTGGTCGATTCGACGCGGCTCGCGCGCGAGGTCGTCGACGAAGTGCGCTCCCACTACGGCGACAAGGTCTTCGTCACGAAGATCCGCACGAACATCCGACTGGCCGAGGCGCCGAGCCACGGCAAGCACATCTTCGACTACGCGCCCGAATCGACCGGCGCGCTCGACTACGCACAGCTTGCGAAAGAGCTCGAAGAGGGACGCGCCGCGGTCGAATCCGTCACGACCGTCGCGTCGGCCGCGGCCGCCGGCACCGCGAGTGCCGCCAGCTCCGCGTCCGGTTCGGCGACGGCGAACACACCCGCCCCGCTTCGCGGGATCGCCAAGGCAATCGCCGAAGCGACGGCTGCCGTCAGCGCCGGACGCCCGGTCGGGACGTCGTCGGTGAACGCGATGCAGAAGCCGGCCCAGGCCCCCGCGCCTGCCGCCGTGCCGGTGCTGCAGACATCGACGTCGCCGACGACGACGACGCCGACGACGACCCAGAGGCCGAAGTCCACGCCCGTCGAGACTGCGAAGGCTGGCTCGCCGACGCCTACCGCGCCCTCCACCGTGTCACCCGTACGGGCTTCGTCGGCCGTTCCGTTGCCCGTGTTGCGCTCGGGTGCGCGTCCGATCCCGCTCTCACCGATGCCGACGAGGCCGCTTGCAACGTTGCCCAGGTCCGCACCCGTCGGCACTCCGGCTGGTGCAACGCGCGCGACGGGCACGACGGGTCGGTCCTGAGCCGAATTCCGGAGCCCGAGCCGATCGAACTGGATTCGGAGGGGCGCTCCCTTTCCGCATGGGTTCATCGTCCGGACGGACCCGCGCACGGATCGATCGTCGTGGTCCATCCCCATCCCGGCCACGGCGGGAACATGGACCACAGCGTCGTACGAGCGATCGCCGAACGCGCTGCAGCGGCCGGCCTCGTAGCGCTTCGATTCGACGTCTCGGGCGTGCGCGACAGCGAGGGCGACGTGCATGATTGGGAATCGCATCTGCGCGATCTCGACGTGGCGTCGGCGTCTGCGACGGAGTCCGCGTCCAAGTCCGCGTCCGCGTCCACGAGTTCAATTCATTCGGGCCTCCCCCGATTCGGCGCCGGATTTTCGTACGGCGCGAGACTCTGGATGGAGCGGATGCTGCGCCCGAGCCCCCCGCCGGTCGTTGGCTTGCTCCTGCTGGCTCCGGCGACGCGCGTCCCGAAGACAAGCCGGGATTTCGGGGATCTGCTGCTGGGCCGTCCGATTCGCGATGCGGTACTCGACGAGCGCGTGCTCGAGCGATTGCGGTCCGTGCCGGTGCCCAGCCGAGTGATTGTCGGCGAGAACGACAACGTCGCGCCGCCGAACGAGCTCCGCGCGCACGCGAGCCCGACGGTCTCGATCGACGTGCTTGCAGGCCTCAATCATTTCTTTTCGCGCTCCGTAGGTGCCGGCCCGACCGATCTCGTGGCGCTCCATCCGGCGCTGGACCGAGCGCTTCGCGCGCTCCTGGACCCGAGCGAACCCGACTCGCCCGGGCGAGCACCGTAGGCGAGCACCCTTGGGAACCGGACTGTCCGGCCAACCCGTAGCCGCGCCCCCGAGCATCACGTTCCGAACTCCGGTCGCCGCCCGTTCCAATATCGATCCGGGTCAAACGGGGGCGTCGGGGATGTCGCTGCTTCCGGTGTACGGGGCGCAGGGGGCCGATCTGCCGGGGGCAGATCAACGGGGGGCAACACTGCGGCGGATTTCCCCCCAGGATCCGCGTCGGACCCCGGCGGCCCCGAGCCTGCCTCGCCAGATTGGGATTTCCTCGAACGGGAGCCCGACATGCTGCCTCCAGGTTCGTAGCGCTTGGCCATGTCTTCGCCATCGCTGAAGAACTGTGGCTTCGCCGCGGTTCCGACGAGCGTGATCGATCCGTAGTCGAGGAAGAAGTGATGCGTCGAGCAGAGCAGGATGAGGTTGTCGGCCTCGCGGTCACCGCCACTCGCGTGGGCCCACAGATGCGCCATTTCGAGAAACATCGTGTGCATGCAGAACGGCACCGCGCAATTGTGCCCCTGCCGCTCGAAAATTTCGCGACGCACGGCCATGGGGACGTAGCGGCCGTTGACCTGGGCCGTCGGCGGGCAGCGGCGCTCGCCGGCCGTCACGCGATCTACGTCGAACGTATCGAGGTAGTGATCGACGACGATCTCGAACGTCTCGCCCGGCGTCAGCGCACGACCGGCCTTGCGCGACGCGACGGTTCGCGCCCGCTGGAAGTCGTCCCGGCCCTTCTGTCGGACGAACAGACTCACGGGGCACACCGGTTCGTCACCGATACGCACTTCTTCCCGTCGGCGGCGCACGCGGTCGCGGACCTTCCCCATCGGCTCGGCTTCGGCCCAACCGATCCAGTCGTCTTCGTCGCGAAGCAACTTGGGATCGGAAAGCGCCGCCGCGATGCAGCAGGCGGCGGCGACCGTCACCTTGCCCTGGGTCACCTTCTGCTCGAGCAGCGGGCTCGTCCGGATGGCTCGACCGAGGTCGAGCAGCGCTCGGGCCTCGGCCCCGGCGAGCCCGATTCGCTCGCCGAGTTCGCTCACGGACGCGCAGTTGAACTGCTCCCATGCCTTGTGATCGCCGAGTTCGGCGAGCGCGCGCGCGCACCGGAGTTCGGCTTCCCGCCTGACCTTGACGGCCGCCTCGACCTCGTCGACGAGGGTCACGGCCCGATCGTGCGGCATCGGTACGGAGGATAAGAAATCGTTAAGCACGAACAAAATACTAACCTACCCCACCGACAGTGTCCAGCGGATTCCGTCTCGATGAACCGCCTTCCCGGCCCCCGGCGCCCGGCGCCCCGGCCCCCGGCCCCCCGGCGCCCGAGCGCACGGGACCGAACCTGCGTCAGCCCGCGACGAACGTGAACGGCGAAGACGCCCGCCGTTCGCAGTACGCGCAGCGCAGCACCAACGGCGACGTCGACACCCGATCGAAAACCGACGGCGTGCGCTCGTGATTCGTGACGCACGACGGCGTCGCGCAACGCAGCACCCCCACCAGACGTTCGGGCACCTCGAGCGTCTGCTTGCGAGCCACCCCACCCTTCTTGACGATCGTCACCGTCACGCTCGACCCGAGCAGCGCCAGCCGGTCGGCTTCCGACTTCCGAAGTTCCAGCCCCTCGACGCGAATGATGTCCTTGAAGCCCAATCGCTTGCTCGGCACGTTCATCCCAACCGTCACCGGCCCTTCGCGAGGCAGCCCCAGAATGGCGAGCGCCTTGACCGCGCTGCCGACCGGCAGGTGATCGACCACCGTCCCGTCCGACAGCTTGAAATCGTGCGGACTAGCCACGCTCGAGCTCCGGCAGTGAGTCCGAGAGAATCAGCGACAGCAACGCCTTGCGAACCGTGACGCCGTTCTTCGCCTGCTCGAAATAGAGCGCCCCCGGCAGCGAGTCGACGTCGGGGTCGAGTTCGGTCACGCGCGGCAGTGGATGAAGGATCTTCAACTCCGGTCCGAATCGCTCCGCCCCCGCGCGATCGAGTCGGTACCCGTGCTTCACCTTCTCGTAGTCGGCGGCATCCGCGAACCGCTCCTTCTGGATGCGCGTCACGTAGAGCACGTCGAGCGAATCGACCGCGTCGAGCGAATCGAGTTCCCGCCCGAGCCGGCCCTGCTGCGCGAGCCGTTCGCGAAGCTCGGTCGGCAACCCGAGCGATGGCGGCGCGATGAACGTCATGTCGACGTCGAAGTGGAGCAGTGCCTTCGCGAGGCTGTGCACCGCGCGCCCGAAGCGCAGGTCGCCGAAGAACCCGACCTTCAATCCGTCGAGCCGCCCGGTTGCCTTGCGAATCGTGTAGAGGTCCAAGAACGTCTGCGTCGGATGCTGGTTGCTCCCGTCGCCGCCGTTGATGACCGGCACGTGCGCCGTCTCGGCCGCGAGTCGTGCCGCGCCCTCTCTCGGGTGCCGAATGACGATCGCGTCGCAATACGACTCGACCATGCGGATCGTGTCGGCGAGGCTCTCGCCCTTCGCCGTCGACGTCATCGTCGCGTCGGCGAAGCCCACGACCGAACCGCCGAGCCGGTGCATCGCCGACTCGAACGACAGCCGGGTGCGCGTCGACGGCTCGAAGAACAGCGTCGCGAGAATCTTCCCCGCGAGCCTCGGACCCACGTCCCGTTCGAAGAACGCGGCCGCGTCGAGCAGGTACACGAGGTCCTGCTTCGAAAAATCTTCCGCCGACACCACGTTGCGGCCGCGAAAGCCGTGCGCGGGCGACATCGAAGGCGAACCTCGGCCCGGGGGTTTCGAGTCCTTGCGCGAGCCTGCCGCGGGGGCTACGTTCAGCCGCCCGCATCGCGCGAAAGACCCAACCGGGTCGGGCGCGGAGTCTACGGGCTCGTCATCCCCGAGGCAACGTCGAGATGCGCCGAACCGTCCTCGGACACCTGATTTCGAGTCCCCGCCACGCGTCCCGTCCCCCCTTCCCGTCGCCCTACCCCTCCGACTCCGCCCATCTGGCGCCCCGAATTCGACGTTTCGCCCGATTCCGCCAGCTCGCCCGATTCCGCTCCGATCGCGTGTTCGCGGCGATCGTGAGCGTCGGACTCGGGTCCCTTTGCGCAATCGGGACGGCCGGCTGCGGCCACACGTACACGCTTTCCGACCGCGACACCCCGGTCGAGGTCTGGGTCGAGGCGCCGGCAGCCGCGACCGCGCCGTTCGAAACGCACCTCCTCGTCTACGTCGGTGACCGCAAGGCGATCGACGGTCCCGTGCGATTTGCGGCCGGGCAGGTGCGCCAGCGCGTCGCGACGCTCTACATGCGCGGCGGCAAGCAAGACGTGTCGGTGGTGATGGGCGGTCGCGCGGTCGCGACGGCGAACGTCGAGATCCAGTTTCGCGCGTGGATCGTGGTGACGGTGACGGGCGGCGAAGCGCGGGTGTCGGCGGCCGATCGCGAGCCGGGAACGCTCAAGTAGCGCTCACGGGGTCGGGCCGCGTCGGTCGGTAGAATCCGCCGATGCTCGCCGACCTCGCGCGCCTTCACCCGTCGCTTCCGTACGACCTTTCGAAGGAGGCGGCGCGCGTCGATTGGCCCGACGTCGTGCTCGGGGGCGCGCGGTTGAACCGGGCACGGGCGACGGTGTCGATCGCGGCGCCGGTGGAAACTCCCGAGGCCGAGGCGGTGCGCGCGGCGACGAAGGCGCGCCTCTTCACGACGACGCTCGCGGCTGACAGCCCCGTCGTCGAACTGGGTTGGCCGGTCCACGGGCCGTTCGTGCTGGCGCCGTTCGGGACCTACTACGACGGGTATCTGGGTGTCGCGCAGAAGGTGCTCGACGAGAGCCATCCGCGCTTCACGGCGATGCTCGAAACGCTTCGATCCGCCGGCGTGCTGCTCCGACGTGAGATCGCGACCGACGACTTCCTCGTCGCGAAGACGGGCTCGGGCGTCAAGACGCCCAACGACCTCGCGGCGCTCTGGGATGGCGCGCTACAGGCGCGATGGCCCCAGCCGTCGGGCTGGCGGGCGTTCTTCTCGGCGAGCGGAACGGAAGCCATCGAGGCGGCGCTCAAACTTGCGTTCGAGGTGGCCTACAAGCGATTCATCGAGCGCTTCGGGATGCAGGTGTTCCGCGAAGTCCAGGCGGCGCTGGGCAACCGCGAGGTCGCGTTCTTCGATCGGGATCCTTCGCTGCGTGACCATCCGGTTTTCGAGGACTACCCGTTCTGCGTGGTGGCGTGCGAGACGTCATTCCACGGGCGTACGCTCGGCTCGCTCCAGCTGACGCGCAGCAAGCGCGCGCACCAGCTGGGGTATCCGAAGTCGCGGGCAGTGAGGCACGTGGCGTTCAACGCACCGGGCGATCCGGTGCGGGCGCTCGTCGATTGGCGCGGAATCGCCGAAATCCTCGCGATCCCCGGTGAGCTCGCGCGGGTGATGCGCGACCACGGCCGCATTCCGAAGGACCTGCTTGCGGCGTTCGCGGCCGAGAGTTTCCAGGGCGAGGGCGGCTACGTGCCCGGTGCCCCCGAGTTCTTCAAGGCGGCGCGGCGCGTCTGCGACGAGACGGGTGCGTTGCTGATCGTGGACGAGGTGCAGGCGGTGGCGCGGACGGGTCGGTTGCTCGCGGCCGAGCACTTGGGCATTCGCCCCGACGTGATCGCGACGGCGAAGAGCATGGTGCTCGGCATCACGATGGCGCCGGCGCATTTGGAGAAGTACCTCCACACGGGCTGGCACAGCAACACGTGGGGCTCCGGGCGCATTCTCGACACGAACTTCGCGTGGACGGTGCTCGATACGCTGCTCCATCACAAGGACCCGGTGTTCGGCGGGCTCACGTACCTCGAGAACGAGGAAGTGAAGGGGCGGCACCTGGCCGAACGGCTCGACCGGCTGGCCGAGAAGCACCCGAAGATCCTGATCGCGCACCGCGGGCTCGGGTTGATGCGCGGGCTCGTCGTGTGTCAGCGCGAGAAGCTCGTCCACGCCGCGTGGATGCGGGGGTTGAAATTGCTCGGATGCGGGTACTCGGGCGAGACGTCCGTGATCCGGGTGCTCTTCCTGGCGGACACGCTCGCGCGGGAAATCGACGAGTTCGCAAGGGTGCTCGATCTCGCGATGGGTGATGTGGGGAAGGGGTAGGGTGCGGCGTCCAGTGGTCGTGGAAAGGCACAGGAAGACGACGAGAACTCGTTCCTGCCTAGAGCCGTCGGGCTCACACTACGGTCAGGCAGTCCGCCGGGCGCGGCCCATCGTCGAAACGGCCAAGCGTAAGTGGAGCATGAAACCGATCGATTGA
>JANNRO010000549.1:0-4961 GCA_031401505.1 Planctomycetia bacterium | reverse complement strand
CTCGCGGCCGAAGTCGTGCGCAGTCGCACGACGCCGGGCGGGCGCGTCGCCTTCCCGTACGTGCGTCACGACGCGCCGAACGTACGGCAAACGATTGCGGCCGCGTTCTCGACCGCTTGACGACTCCCTGGACGTAAAAACGCCGGATTTCGGACGCGCCCGGGGAAGCGGGCTGCCTGGAACAGGGATCGGCGGGGTGAGGGCATCGCAATCACGCTCATACACCCGTCGCAAAGGCCGCGCTTGCGAGCGGGACCAGAACAAGATACAAACATCACGTGGTGCGCCCTGTCTCCAACCCTCCCAATCCCTGGTCCACGACTCACGTCGATTGGTTGGGTGAGCCGCCTCCCGCGACGCTCGAAGTGTACGAAGAAGAGGCCAAATCGCTCGTCACGGAGAACGACAGCGGCGACGTCGGGTTCCGGTTCGGAGCCAATCCGTATCGCGGCTGCCAGCATGCCTGCGCCTACTGCTACGCCCGGCCTTCGCACCAGTATCTGGGCTTCGGCGCCGGCACCGATTTCGACCGCCGCATCGTCGTCAAGACGAACGCGCCCGAGGTGCTGCGCCGGGAACTGTCCCGGCGCTCGTGGGTGGGCGACGAAATCTCGTTCTCGGGCAACACCGATTGTTATCAGCCGCTCGAGGCCTCGTATCGGTTGACGCGCCGTTGTCTCGAGGTCTGCCGGGATTTCCGAAATCCGGTCGGCGTCATCACGAAGGGCATCCTCGTTCGGCGCGACCTCGACGTGCTGTCCGAATTGGCCCGTGTCGCGCGGGTGCGCGTGTACGTGAGCATTCCGTTCCTCGATCCCGAGGTCTCCCGCGCCCTCGAGCCGGGGCCGGCGGCCCCGGTGAGGCGCTTCGAGGCGGTCCGGGCGTTGACCGATGCCGGGTTGACCGTCGGTGTCTCGTTGGCGCCGATGATCCCGGGGTTGAACGACCGCGAGATCCCCGAGATCCTCGGGCGCGCCCGCGAGGCGGGCGCCACGATCGCGTTCCTGACCATGCTCCGGTTGCCCGCCGAGGTGCTGCCGGTCTTCCAGGAGCGGATGGAAACGTGTCTCCCTCTGCACGCGGCGCGCGTTTTCGCGGCCATCCGCGATGCGCGCGGGGGACAGTGGAACGACTCGCGACTCGGACGACGCATGGTGGGGCAGGGGCCGCGATGGGACGTGGCCGAGCGCCTCTTCCGCGTGACGTGCGCGCGGCTCGGCTTCAACCATTCCGATCCGCCGGCAGGTCCCGACGCGAAGACGTTTCGGCGCCCACCCGAGCATCCGCAACTATTCGAGACGTGACGCCCCCTCCAACACGGAGGTTGCTTCCGCCCGCACGAACGGGTCGCCATCCATGCGGAGCGCCAGGTCGGCGGCCGCTCTCGCCCGCGTTCGGTCGAGCGCACCGAGCGCCGCGAGCGCGTGTCCTCTGACGACGGGTTGGGCGTCCTCGCGGGCGCGCCGCGCGAGCAGCGGCACGGCCGCCCCGGTTCCGAGATTCGCCGCCACGATCGCCGCGTTGCGCACGAGACTCGCGCGCCCGGCGTATCGAATCGCGGTCAGACCGAAGCGCGCACGAAACGTCTTGTCGTCGGCGAGAGCCAACACCTCGAGCACGTCGAGTCGCGGGCCGACGCCGGCTTCCGGGCGCAGCTCGGGCCACTTCGTCTCTTCGGCGAAGCGATTGAACGGACAGACGTCCTGGCACACGTCGCAGCCGAAGATCCACGAACCGATCGACGCGCGCATGGCGGCGGAAATCGGCCCGCGGTGCTCGATCGTCCAATACGAGAGGCACTTCCTCGCGTCGAGCACGAACGGTGCCGCAAACGCGTCGGTGGGGCATGCGGGCGCACATCGGACGCAGGTCCCGCACGCCGTCTCGAGCGTCGGCGGATCGGGCTCCAACTCGGCATCGATCAGGATCTCGCCGAGCAGGTACCACGATCCCTTGCGCGGCAGGATCAACATCGTGTTCTTGCCGATGAAGCCCGTCCCCGATCGCGCCGCGGCCGCGCGCTCGAGCAGCGGCGCCGCGTCGACGACCGCACGAGCACGCACGTCTCGCCCCAGGGCCGCTGGCAGATCGGCGGCCAGCGCGTCGAGCCTCGGGGGCAGCACGCGGTGGTAGTCGAGACCCCAGGCGTAACGCGCGACGCGGCCGAACCGCCCCTCGGCCTCGAAGGGCGGTGCGTACGCGTAGTGGTTGACCGCGACCGTGATCAGCGATCGCGCACCCGCGAGCAGCGCGGTGCCGTCGCGGCGCCTCGCGGCCGACTCCTCCATGTAGCCGAGGCCGCCTGCGTGCCCGTCGGCAATCCACGCGTCGAGTGCCTCCCGGTCTCGCTCGATGGGTTCGACCGACGCGACCCCGACGACGTCGAAGCCATGCCGTGCGGCGATCCGCGCGACGGACGCGCGATCGCGGGCGGCCTGGTCGAGACTCACGGCGCGCTGGCCGCCCGCTTCGAGAGGTGCTCGAGCAGGTCACGCACGGCTTCGGGCCCGAGCGCCGCGTCGAAGAGGCGATCGAGCGTCCGGCGCGCACGTGCGGCGACGGCGTCGAATTGCTCCGACATCACGGCGGCGGTCCGCTCGGCGGCGGCTCGTTCGCCGGCGAGGCTCGGTACCGAGCGGACGAGCGCGCGAATCGAGGCCCCGTGCACCTCGGCGTCTCGCAACGACCCGGCCTCGTCGACGAAGACGCGCAGATGCCGGGCGAAGCGCTTCGCGGGCTTGCCCAGCGCCGGCAGGCAGGCATCGACGGCGTACCGGGCGCGCTTGGCGGCGATACGCGTCGCGTGGATGCGGGGGGCGCTCGCGTCGGAGATCGGGCCCACGATCGCGCGACGCGCCGAGAGCGGCGCTTCGAGCGACTTCGGCAAGCGCAGCGCCGCCGAGAGGGCGAACGGGATCGACGTCCGACGGGAGAGTTCCTCCGCCGGCCGAGCCCACTTCGAGGCCAGCGACGCCAAGCGAGGCGACGCGAGCGCCTTCGAGAGGGCGATCCGCTTGCGGACGCGTTCGGTCCGGGCCGCGTCAAGCAGGATCGCGCGCCCCTTTTCGAGGTCCGACGGGAGCGTGGCTCGGCGCAGCGCATCGGCGAGCACGTCGAGTTCGCGCACGGGCCCGGCTGCGCGGCGCAGCGCGCGCAGGCGGACGCGCGCATCCTCGATCAGAGAGTCGTCGACGTCCGGGGCATGAAACGCGAGGACCGCGCGCAGGCGTCGGGACAACGTACGGGCGTCGTGGACGCCTTCGATCGAGCCGCGGTGGGCGCCGGCGATCGCGCGCTCGAGATCGGCGGCGGTCCGGGCGAGGTCGCGGGCGCCCGCACGGGTCGAGGGTGTCGACGGACCGATTTCTTCGAGCGACAACCTCGCGGCCGCGACGCGAACGGCGGACGGGACCGCGATCCGAGCCAGTGATAGCGCTCGCCCGAGCTTGCTCGAGCCGCCCCGTTTCACGCGCCGATCTCGCCACGCGCGCTCGAGCCACGCCCGAAACGTCGCCTCGTCGCCCTTCGTCCGCTCGACCTCGAGTTCGATGACCGGTGTCGAGCGACCGGCGGCGGAAACGACGACGCGATCGACGCTCGCTTCGGCGACCAGATCGGCGTCCACGCGCAGGCGACGCTTCGTACGCATTCCCGCGACACGTGCGAGCGGCACGAGGGGCCGTCGTCCGACGATCGACGTGACGAGGCGTCGGAGTGCGCCGTCGGGGAGCAGGCGCGGATCGCGCAGCGGGGCGTCGAGCGAAACGGTGCGTTCCTCGCGCACGGCGACGCCCGTGTCGTCGGTCGGGCTCATCGACTTGAGCGTTGCCTCGAGGGAGTCTCCGTCGGTCGTGCGGAGTCGGAACGCGTACCCGGCATTCAAGAGATCGTGCTCGGCGGTATCGAGATAGAGGTCCCGGACGCGGACCACGCTTTCGGGGCCGCGCGACGAAACGGGGAGGGCCGCGATCAGTGCGAAACCGTCCGACGCGCGGTGGAGCGCGATCTTGATCTCGATTTCCGGGGGCAGCGGGGGCACGGGCGGGTTCTACCGGGCGAGTGTGCCCGATGTCGAGTCAAGATCCGTGAGGGCGAACGCTCCAGCCTTTGACGATCCCGCCGTTCGGGGCGAAACTCGGTGAGTTCGTCGTCGTGTTCCCATCGAATTCTCCGGAGTGACCCCGCATGCGCCGTTCCTCGATCGTGCTCGCCTTACTTGCGATCGCCGCTCTCTCGACGTCCGCACGGGCGGCCGATGTCGCGCTGAAGTCGTCGTGGGACGGCTTCGGTGAGGGGTCGTGGGTGCTCCAGAAGACGACGACCCAGAACGTGAACGGTGCCGAGAAGAGCGAGACGATCTCCGAGTCGAAGTACACGCTGAAAAAGGTCGCGGACAAGGCGTACACGCTCAAGATCGAGACGAAGATCGGCGCGGAGTGGATCGCGCAGGACATCGACCTGCCGCGCATCGCCGAGCCGAGCACCGAGAAGCCCGCCGAAGCGAAGGTCGAGGACCTCGGGACGGAAGAGTTGACGGTCGATGGCGAAGAGATCGAGTGCAAGAAGGTGAAGAGCACGGTCGCGGGCACGGTGACCGTGACGTGGTCGGACGAGACGTCTGGCTCCGTCAAGTCGGAGACCAAGGGCCCGGACGGAGAAACGACCGTCGAAGTCACGAAGTGGAAGGCGATCGTGAAGATCAAGGGCAAGGACGTCGAATGCCGGGTCGAGAAGACGACGCACAAGTCGGCCCAGGTCGAGATGACGGCCTCCACCTGGAAGGCCGATCCTGCCATTCCGACGCAGACCGGCTACGTCCGTTCGGAGTCGTCGATGAAGATCGTGGGCATGGGCACGACGAACGACGTGACCGAAGTGACGGACTTCGAAAAGAAGTAGGATCCTCGAGTCCCGGGGGGGGGGGGGGGGGGGGGGGGGGGGGGGGGGGGGGGGGGGGGGGG
>JANNRO010000548.1:0-4656 GCA_031401505.1 Planctomycetia bacterium | reverse complement strand
GTCGTGCCTCCTCGCGTTCGCCAACGAACTGTCGGCGAGGACGGGCGTGCCCGTCGGCGTGGTCCCGACGTCGCTCGGTGGCACGAACCTCTACTCCCAATGGCAGCGCAACGCGACGTTCCACGCGTCGAGGATCACGCTCTACGGTTCGATGATCGCGCGCGCGAGGAAGGCGTGCCCGGCGACGCCTCCAAGGGGCCTGCTCTGGTTCCAAGGCGAGTCCGACGCGCTCTCGAATCGCACGACCGCGCAGTATCTCGCGGATCTCCAGCAGTTCGTCGCGCAGGCGCGCGAGGATCTCACGGCGCCCGATCTCGTGTTCCTCTGCGGGCAGCTCGGCACTTACGACGCGGCGAATCAGCCGTACTGGATCGGCATCCAGGAGGCGCAGCGTCAGTGCGTCGCGGACGACCCGCGATCCGCCCTTGCCACCGCGGGCGACTTCGGCAAATCCGACTCGATCCACTTCAGCGTCGCGGGCTACCGCTCGATGGGACTGCGCTTCGCGAAGGGTGCGCGGCAGAAGGTGTTCGGCCACGCCGTCGATCCGACCAACGACCTCGTATCCGTCGCGCTCGCACCGACCGGTACGTCGGTGACCCTCACCTACGAACGCGCCGTCACGGGCGGGGCGGCGGCGCTCTTCCGCGCGACCGACACGGGCGGCGCACTGACCGTCACGACGGCCGTGGCCGCGGGCGCCGCCGTCACGGTGTCGTTCGACCGTGCGATGGGGGCCTCGGCTCGCCTCGCCTACGGGTACTCGAACCTCTCGACCGACGCATGGGTGAAGGACGCGTCGGACGCGAGTCCCGTCCCCTGCTTCGACGCGCTGGTCGTCACGCCATAGCCGTCGCCGCACGGTGCGCCATGTTCCGCTACTTTGCCTTTGCGAGGTCCGGCTGAGAGACCAGCAGGTCCTCGAGAAGGGCCGCCAGGTGTGCCTTCGCGTCCGTCGACGCGCCGAAGGGGCCTTGGCCGGCTCGGGCGCTCTCGAGTTCGGCCTCGAGTTGCGCGCGCAGGCGCACGAACTCGGCGTGCTCCATTTTTCCGCCAAACAACGCCTTCGCATGCGCGTGCGACAACTGCGGCGTCGATCCCTCGACGAACGCCGGAAGCATGTCGGTCAGGAACAGGATGCGGTCGGCCACGACGTTCGGCTCGCCGTGATCGACCAGGATCGCGAACGAGTTGGCCCGCTTCGCCACGTCGGGACGTGCGTCGGCGCCTTCACCGGTCGTCGCCGAGAGACCGGACGTCAGTTGCGATCTCATGGCATCGAACCACTTCGACGACACGAGGCGCCGGGCGAACGAGTCCGGGTCCTGCTCTTCGCCGAGCCAGTACTCGAGCAGCGCTCGAGTTTCGGTCTCGTGACGTTCGAGGAGCTTCGGCTCCGCCCGCAGCGCCGCCTCCAGTTCCGTCATCCCGTTGAGGCCGATTTCGTTGCGCGCGCGCTGGACGCCGTGGAGCGTGACGGCGAGTCGATACTGGAACTCCGCGTCCTTCGCGCCCGCGGCCTTCAGGTCCCGCATCAACGCGTAGAGTTCGTCGGTGCCGTTGCGCCACGCGTCGCGCTTGGCGCCCGCGTACTCCCAGAGGCTTCCGAGGTCGAGGTCGCGCTGCACGGCCGACCAGCCGGTGAAGTTCTTGAAGCGCAGCCGCAGTTCCTCGCGACGCGCGAGCGCGGCCGCGCGACCGTCGTTGCGCGCGAGCGCGCCGAGTTCCAATCCGAACGCGCGGGCGAGTACCTCGAGCGCCGCACGATCGCTCGCGTCGTCGCCGTAGGCCGTCGAGAGGCGGGCGATGACTTCGGGCGCCTGCGCCTCGGCGTCCGGGAAGCCGAGCATCGAGCGCGCGGCATCGAGCGCGTCGGCGCGAGCGACGAGGGCTCGCAGATCGCCCGATGGCGGGAGCGGTCCGGCGGCCACGAGTGCGGCCTTGCGCGCCTCGAGCACGTCGCCCGATTCGAGCCGCTCCTTCGCCCGATCGAGTGCGGCGGCGCGCGTCTTGAGGCCGCGGAGCAGGGTGCGCACCTCTTCGGGATCGATCGCGGCGGCGGGTAGAGCCATCGTTCGGGGTTCTTCGACGCGGCTCGCGGGACCCGCGTCACCCGATGCGAGCCGGAGCGAGGCGTCCTCGGCGGTCGCCTTGGCCGCGGACCAGATGGCGGTCGCGATTTCGGTGCGCAGCCGATCGACGCCGTCGGAGTGCCCGTGAGACGCCACGTAGCCGTCGTACACCGCCATTGCATCGG
The DNA here is from genome assembly GCA_031401505.1 of Planctomycetia bacterium. GTDB lineage: Bacteria > Planctomycetota > PLA2 > PLA2 > JAEUHO01 > JANNRO01. The sequence continues at coordinate 2,399 of JANNRO010000548.1, read as the reverse complement.
TGGGCTTGCCCGCCGCGAGGTAGGTGCGCACGCCTGACGTCATCTGCTTCTCGGCCTCGTTCCCCGGGCCCATGGCCTTCAATCCGAAGTACGCCCCCGCGCCGAGCACGGCGAGCCCGCCGACGATCGCGACGAGGAGCGTGCGCGTGGACCGTCGCTGCCCCTCGACCAGATGCTCGATCGCGTCGCGGTAGCGCCCCGCCTCCTTCGTCGCCGTCGTAGACAGCGCCTCGGTCCGGGCGCGCGTGGCCTCTTCGTCGATGTGGACCCCGTCGATCACCCGGCGGTAGGTCTTCTCCTCCTCGTCCTGCACGACGCGGTAGAGCTTGATCTCCTGGCTGTCGGCGCCCTTGGGCCTGAACGTCTTCACGAACGTGTTCGGCACTTCCGCCTTGTTCATGGCGAGGAACACCGCTTCCGTGAAATAGATCTCGTCGGGGGAGGTGGCCTTCTCGATCTTCGCCGCCACGTTGACCGGGTCGCCGAAGACGTCGGTCTCGGTGACCGCGACCTCGCCCGCGTTGACCGACACCTTGATGTGGATCTGTTCGTGCTCGGTTTTTCCCGCGTTGAATTCGCGCAGGCGGTGCTGCATCAGCATGCCGCACTGGACGGCGTTGGTCGGGCTCTCGAACGTGATCAGGAACGCATCGCCGATCGTCTTGATGAGGCGGCCATCGAAGTGGGCGACGATCGGCATCAGGAGCGCGTTGTGCGTCTCGAGGCGTTCCATGAGCGCGTCGCGGCTGATCGTCTCGGTGTGGCGGGTGAACCCGGAGATGTCGGTGAACATCACCGTCAGGTTCTTCTGCGTGTGTTTCGGAGGCATGAGGGGAAGCCTACCCCTGAAACACCGACCCCTCCGTCACTTCGCCCTTCCGATCACTTGGATGGCGCAGCGGGACCCACGTCCGACGCCTTCGCGTCCTTTTCGGGAGCTTTCGCCTTCAGCGCCACGCTCACGGAATTGACGCAGTAGCGCAATCCCGTGTCCGTAGGGCCGTCGTCGAAGACGTGCCCGATGTGTCCGCCGCAACGCAAGCAGGTGATCTCCGTGCGGTCCATGCCGTGCGAGGAGTCCCTGGTCTCGACGACGTTCGCGGTCGCCTTGTCGAAGCTGGGCCATCCGCACCCCGAGTCGAACTTCGAACCGGACAGGAAGAGCACGGCGCCGCATCCGGCGCAGCGATACTCACCGGACGTCGTCGTCTTCAGGTACTCGCCCGTGCCCGCGCGTTCCGTACCCTTCTCGCGCAGCACGCGGTACTGCCCGGGCGAGAGTTTCGCTCGCCACTGAGCGTCGGAGAGTTTCGCGGGGTCGTTCGCGGCGGGCATGGGAGTCTCCGACGACGGGGGCACGGGGTCGGTCTCGCGACGTCCGCCGCGATCGCATGCGACGAGACCGACGAGGAGCGGCAGGGCAAAGCGGATCGGTCGCATGGGGGACAGCGTACGGGGCCTTCGAGGGGACGACCAGCCGACGTAGAGTCGGGGGATGGACGCTCCCCGCTTCATTCCCTACGCGCCTCCCCGACTACCGGTTGCCGAGTCCCGGCGCCGCGCCGAGGCGTTCCATGCCGTGCTCGAGGGTCGCCGCTCGATCCGGGCGTTCTCGCCGGACCCGGTACCGCGCGATCTGCTCGATCGGGTCATTGCCTCGGCCTCGACCGCGCCGTCGGGGGCGCACAAGCAGCCCTGGACGTTCGTCGCGATCAGCGACCCCGCGATCAAGGCCCGCGTCCGCGCGGCGGCCGAGACCGAGGAGCGGGAGAACTACGACCGCCGCTTCTCCGACGAATGGAAGCGAGACCTCGCGCCCTTCGGCACCGACTTCGTGAAGGAGCATCTGACGCAAGCGCCGTGGGTGGTCGTCGTGTTCGAGCAGCGCTACGCGATCCGGCCCGACGGGACGCGCGGGCTCCACTACTACGTGACGGAGTCGGTCGGCATCGCCGTCGGCATGTTTCTCTCGGCGTGCGCCGTGGCGGGCCTCTCGACGTTGGTTCACACGCCGAGCCCGATGGCGTTCCTGTCGCAGGTGCTCGGACGCCCGGAGAACGAGAAGGCGTTCTGCGTGATTCCGGTGGGCTACGCGCCCGCGAACGTCACCGTTCCAGACATCCGTCGCAAGGCGCTTGACGAGATCCTCGTCGTCGATCCGCCGCCTCGTAGCCTCCCGGCGTGAACGCTCCCGACTTCCCGCTCGAAGCGCCGGTCACGCGCGCCGGTTTCGATCGCGCGTTTCCGTATCTCGTGGCCGTGCTCCTGTTGCTGGGCGCGTTTCTGCGCGCGCGCGCGTGGATGTTCGCGCGCTCGTTCTGGTCCGACGAGGCGATGCTCGCGCTCGGGATCTCCGGCCGCGCGCTCTCGCAGTCGCTCGATCCACTGGCCTATGGGCA
>JANNRO010000547.1:0-4540 GCA_031401505.1 Planctomycetia bacterium | reverse complement strand
CCGCCTCCCCCGCCGCCCCCCATCATCATTCCCATCATCTTTTGCATCTGCTGCATCATCGCCATCATCCCGGACATCTCCATCCCCGATCCGGCGCCAGCCGGCATCGCGGGCGCGGATGCGGCCGCAGGCTGAGCATGCGTCGCGACGCTCGACTCGAGCTTCGCGATCCGTTCACGCAGATCGCGCAACTGTTCCAGCAGCGGCTTCTCGTCGCCGGGGGGGGCGGCGTTCGCGGCGCGGCCGCTGAGAGCGACGACTCCCACGAAGAGTAGGAAGCCGGGGATCAGAGCTCTGCCGAGGCGGGGTAGCATGCGCATGTTCGACTCCGTTCGCCGCTCGAATCGCGGCGTGCCGGTCAATCGCAATGCGCGTGCCGCACACCGAAGCGGCACAAATTCCGAACAGGCGACACAGACCGCCGTCCACACGCCGTCCGGCGGGTGGCGGGTGCGTCGAATTCCTCAGCCGCTGCGCATCGTCGCGCACCGGTCGAGGACTTCGCCGGCTTCGAACGACCTGGATCGTAGCCGCCGATCGGGGTCTGCCCCCGATCGGCGGCGATGGGAATGAGACAACGGAACCTGTGCAGCGGGTCGGACACGTCTTGACGGGCAGCGGCATCCAATACGGACAGCCGTCATCGAGTGCATCAAGTCCTCGGAGGTTTCTGCATGCGCCAAGCCAGACTGTTCGTCGTTCTCACGATGACCATCGTCCTCGCCGCATGTGGCGACAACGATCGGCGGAGCGACGGAGATCACAGGGGTCATGACATGCCCAATTCCGGAACGTCGAAGTAGTTCGACCGGCGAACCGGGCTGGCATCCAGCCAAATGCGGCGATTCGGTCGATTCCCGATCGCCTTCCAGAGGGCGCTGTCTTCGCCGTTGCCGCGCGCACTTGCCGCAGCGACGAATTCCTCGATTCGCGGTCAGGCCGGCTCCGCGACGGTGCCCTTCGGGTGCTGGTACCAGCCCGGGTCGACGTAGGAGGCGATGTCCTTGCGCACCTTGACGACGGTGAACATCCCGCCCGCGTCGATCTCGTCGAACGGGCCGGGAAACGCGCTGCCGATCGTGTTCCTGGGGCGCCCCATCTCCATCATGCCCGACATGCTGGCCGGCATCGGCATGTAGCCGGGAATGCGCTTTGCGAGCCTCGCGGCCAGGTCGTCCTGCTTCACGCCGAGGTTGAGCCGCAGATTGTGCCCCATGCCGTTCATCAGGTGGTGGACCTTGTGGCAATGAAACGCCCAGTCGCCCTCGACGTCGGCGACGAACTCGATGTCGCGGGCGGCGCCGGTAGGAACGTTCACAGTTACCTCCGGCCATTGGCCCGCCTCGGGAATCGGGCCGCCGTCGGTGCCCGTGACCCGGAACGCGTAGCCGTGCAGGTGGATCGGGTGCGCGTTGGTCATGCTGAGGTTCCCGACGCGGATACGGACCTTCTCACCCAGACGGACGATCAGCGGCGACGTGCCGGGGAACATGCGACCGTTGAACGTGAAGAGATTGAAATTGGTCATCTCCGTCGGGTCGGGCGTCGCCGAGCCGGGCCTTACGAGCCACTCGTTGAGGAGGATGGCGAAGTCGCGGTCCACTCGCCCGCCCCGGGCCGACGGGTCGCGCGGATGGACGACGAACATGCCCATGAGCCCCAGTCCCATCTGGAACATCTCGTCGAAGTGCGGGTGGTACATGTACGACCCGTGCTGTCGGAGCGTGTACTCGTACTTGAACGTCTGCCCGTTGCGGATGTGCTTCTGCGTCAGTCCACCGACGCCGTCCATGCCGTTGGGCAGCAGGATCCCGTGCCAGTGGATGGTGGTATGGATGCCGTCGGGCAGGTTGTTGGTCACGAGGATGCGGACGCGGTCGCCCTCGACGGCCTCGATGAGAGGCCCGGGCGATTGGCCGTTGTAACCCCAGCAATTGACGGTCACGCCAGGGGCGAACTCGCGCTCGACCGGCTCCGCGACGAGGCGGAAGACCTTCACGCCGTTGTCCATCTCGAACGGCAGGGTCGGCGTGTCGGGCGCGACGACGGGCGTGTACGGGAGAGTGTCGGGTGCGGGCGCCGCCGGCGCCGGCTGGGCGGGCGGGGACGGCGGGGTCGACGGCGGGGCGGGGTGCCCGGCGTGCGGTGATGCCGGCGGCGAGGGGGGCGGCTCGGCGTAGGCGTTTCCCCCGGATTGGAGCGCAGCGAGCAGCGGCGTCGCCGCAATCGCACCGGCGGTAGCGGTCAGGATCTGACGGCGAGTCAGCGGATGGTTCACGGTCATGTGCTCCGAACGGTCAGTGCCTGGCCTTGCCTGCGGGCAGGAAGGTGGTGTCTGCTCACTTCTTCTTCATGCCAGGCATGTCCGGCATGTCTGGCATCGGCGGAACGGGCGCGGCCGGCGGCGCAGGCGTGGGCCCCGGCAACGCGGGCGACGAACGTCGTACCGCGGGCGCTCCCATGCCCGGCATGCCGGGCATCCCGGGCATGGCGTCGGTTGGAGCGGAGTTCGGCGGGGGGGGAGACGACGGAGCCAACGCAGGCAGATTGGGAAGTTTGACGCCCAGCGCCCGCTCTACCTCTGCTCGGGCGGTCCAATACTCCTGCACGGCTCGCGCTTGATCGACGGCGGCGCGCGTCTCCGCCGCCTTCGCAGCGAGAAGATCCGGGACACCGACGATCATGGCGTTGTATTCGGCCATCGTGAGCTCGGCGATCCTGTGCCGCAGCGGCACGATCGCCCGTTCATATCGTTCGGCGGCGCGGCGGGCGAGCGCCATGCGCTCCGCGGCGATGCGGACCTCGGCGCGGGCGGCGCCCCGCCGACCGGCGAATCGGTCTTCGGCCTGGCGGATCAGCGCCATGCGCCGCGCATAGACCGCCTGATGGCGATGGAAGATCGGGAGTTCGAAGCTGACGTGGGCGCCGGTGCCCTGCACCCCGTCGCCGCCCCGTTCGGTCTCGAAGCCGACTGCGCCCTTCGCGAGGAACCACTTCCTGTCGAGTTCGAGCCCGAGGCGCTGGAGTTCGATCTCGCGATGGAGCAGCGCGAGGTCCACGCGCTTGTCGAGCGCCGTCGCGACCAACGCCTCGACGTCGGGGTCCGCCGTGGGAGAGCGGGGGATCGCCGCGAACGAGTCGTCAAGCGTCCACGCGATGCCCGAATCGGTCAGGTCGAGCAGGCGTCGGAGGGTCTCCCGGCTGATTCGGGCGGCGGTCTCCGCCTGATCGAGAGCGAGCCCGACCTCCTCCGCGGCGGCCTGATCGTTGGCGAGATCGAGGTCGGCGATGTGGCCTTGAGCTTGCTGGCGCTTCGCCAGCTCGGCGGTGACCTGCGCGAACTCGACGACCGCTCCTTGATGACCGAGCACCCGCTGGTCGGCGAGACATTGGAAGTAGGCCCGACGCACCTGGGTGGCCCTGTCGAGCACCGCGTCAGTGACGCGCAGCAGCGAGGCCTCGAGCTCCGCGCAGGCGATTCGCTTGCGAAGCGGCACGAGAAAGATATCGAGCCAGAAATCGAGACCGACGTTCCAGTTGACTCCCCCCGGCCCGTCGTGCGGGATGCGGAAGAAGCCTCCGATGTCGGGGTTCTTTAGCAACCCGGCGTGGACCAGGTCGGCCTGCGCGACGCCCAGGTCTTCGTAGACGGCCTGAAGGTCGCGGCTGCGCAGCAGCGCCACTTGAACCGCGGTGTCGGGTGTGAGCGGGCGCGAGAGCAGGCCGGCAACGAAGGCGTCCACCTCCTGATCTTCCGACGTTCCCACGCGCCAATGGACACGGGTCATCGAGGGTCCGAGGCGACCCTCGATTCGACGCTGGACCTCGGGGAACCGCTCGGCGGGCGCGACGGACGTGGCGGACGAGCAGCCGCCGATCGAAGAGTTGAGCAAGATCAACGCGATCCAGGCAACGAGGTGCCGCATCCGCAAACCCTCCGACGGTCAAGATCGTCGCGGCGCATCGGAGTGGGCGGAGTCCGTCACCGGCAACGTCACATCACGTACGCAAGGCGCATGCCGGAGCGACGACGCCCATGCATGGACCCGGACGCCGAGTCAACCCGCGAGGGGGAGATCGAGTCGAAAACACGCGCCGCGTTCGCATTCCTCGATGTACGCCTTTCCGCCCGCCGCCTCCGCGACGCGACGTACATAGGAAAGGCCGAGCCCGGTCCCGGTCGTCTTGGTAGTCCAGAACGGGTCGAATACCCGCTCGCGTTTCTCGGGCGGAACGCCCGGGCCCGCATCGACGACGCGGATCACGGCCCACCCCGCGTCCTCCGTCAAGCGAACCCGGATGGAGCCCCGACCCGCTTGCGCCTGCGCCGCGTTCAAGAGGAGATTCGTGATCGCCTGCCGCAGGGGCTCTTCGTGCCCGAGGGCCGAAATCGACTGGGGGACGCTCTCGAGCCGGAGATCGATCTCTCGGAAGAGAGCGTCAGTGAGAACGCCGGTGAGCGCCGACCGGATGACGGCGTCCGGATCGATCGGGGTCGGTGCCTCCTTGAACGGCCGAGCGAGACGCAGCGTGTCGTCGA
>JANNRO010000546.1:0-2165 GCA_031401505.1 Planctomycetia bacterium | reverse complement strand
CGAGCAAGGGCTACTACGGTCGAAACAACAAGTCGCCCTCGTTCTTCGACGTCTTCACCGAGATCAGCCTCGGCATCGTTGCGCCCATGGCTGTCGAGATCGCCGATCTCGACGGCGACGGCGACCTCGACCTCGCCGTGGCCGGCGTCGGTCTCGACGGAAGCTGCGTGGTGCGTCAGGACGGACACGTCACGGTGCTCAAGATGGCGGAGCCCACGCCCCTCTATCTCCAGCGCGGCGTGCGCGTCGCGACCGGAGACGTCAATGGCGATGGTCGCGTCGACGTCGTGACCTCGGGCGACGAGGGCGTGTGCGTCGCGCTCCAGAGCACCGACGAGCGTGGTCGATTCCTGCCCGCCTTCGCGCTCTCGACCGAGGCGTGCGGCGGGCTCTCGGTCGGCGACCTCGACCGCGACGGGCGGCTTGACGTCTGCTTCGTCGAACTGGCCTTGGGCACGCTCGCCTGCGTCACGGGCGACCCCGACTTCGACCTGCTGCGCATCATTTCGCTGAACGGGTTGCCGCCGGGCATCCCGGTCGAGGCGATGCTGCTCGTCGGCACGAATTCGATCGGCGACCCCGACTTCGACCTGCTCGTGGTGTGCCCCGACGGGGGCGGATCGACGACCGGTACGATCCGGATGTTCTCGAACGAGCTCTAGCCGCCGACGAGGCTCGCGGGCAGCGGTGCCGCCCAGCGAGCGATCTCGTCGAGATCGACGTCCCGATCCAGCGGCCTGCGCTCGAGACAGCGGGCGAGCAGGTCGTAGATTTCGGGCGGCACGGGCCGACCCCACGCCGACGCGTCGGGCAGGCGGTAGGAGAGCTTCGAGACGATCAACTCACCCAGGTTCCGGCAACGGAAGAGCGGACGACCCGTCAGCAGTTCCCCCGCGATGCAGCCGAGCGCGTACACGTCGGATCGCCAGTCGAGTTCGTCGCCCAGCGTCTGCTCGGGGCTCATGTAGAGCGGCGTCCCGAGGATCGACCGTTCGTCGGTCGAGCCGAGCGAGTTCGGCTTGCCGAGCGGTTTGGCGAGTCCGAAGTCGGTGACCTTGAGGACGCCGTCCTTCGTCGAGATGATGTTGGCGGGCTTTAAGTCGCGATGGATGACGTTCGAGCGGTGGAGATGGTGGAGCGCGGCGGCGATCTGTCCGATCGCCGCGCGCACCACGTCGTCGGACAGCGGGGCCCAGCGCTCGATGATCGCCTTCAGATCGGGTCCGTCGCAGTACTCCATCGCCATGAAGTGGGTGCGGAACGCCTCGAACCGGTGAAAGACGCGGGCGATGTTCGGATGGTCGAGCGGAAGGAGGATCTCCGCTTCGCGCACGAACCGTGCGGCCGCCGATGGTTCGTAGATCAGCCGATGGCTCATCATCTTGAGCGCGACCCGTCGTCCCGACGACTGGTCGATCGCCTCGTACACGACCGACATGCCGCCGCGCGCGACACGCCTCTCGATTCGGTATCGGTCGAGCACCTTGCCGCCCATACCGTCCACTTCGCTCGCGCCCAGACGGTCGGCGAGCAGGTTGGTCAGCACGATCGCGAGTTCGGGATGGCGGCCGACCAGCCGTCGGAACTCGTCGACGCCGAGCGAGAGGCAGCGCATGGCGGTCTCGGCCGTCACGGTGGCGGACCGCGGATGGTCGGTCAGCAGTGCCATCTCGCCGATCGCGTCGTCGGGACCGAAGGTCGCGAACGCCGACGCACCCCCGGCCCGGTTCGCGAGGAAGGCGTTCGCCCGCCCCTCGAGGACGAGGAGCAGCCGATCGCCCGGTTCGCCCTGCCGCATGAGGCAATCGCCCGGCGCGAACGACACAGCCGACATCGCGCGGACGAGCACGTCGAGGACGGACGGCGCGAGGTCCACGAACGGGCGGCACTGCGCAAGGCGCGTCCGGGACTCCGCCAGCGGATCCATCGATCGAAGTCCTGCTTCCCGGGCGCGAGCGTCGGCCGTGGCGTCCACCCGGATGGTACCAAATGACCGACTTCGACGGACCCGTCGCGGGCCCCTAGGGTGCATGACCGTAGTTGCGCACCGCCACGCACGGGGCGCCGTCGCCCGCCGAGGCGGAAGGGCCTTGGAGACGAAGGTCTCCCGGCCGTTCGATCACCCGTCGCTACCAAGCAGCGCGGCGCCGTTCTGCTCGAGGCAT
>JANNRO010000545.1:0-1500 GCA_031401505.1 Planctomycetia bacterium | reverse complement strand
TTGTACGACGCCATGCGCGTCATCTTGTGGCCGGAACGGATGATCGGCTGCTGACGTTAGGCGTTCTCGATCCGTATCAGCCTTCGCCTTCGGGTTACCGCCGCCGGTACGATCGCGAGGTGCGACTCGCCGTTCACTTCGTCCTCGCCTCGCTCGGCATCGCCGCCGCGGGGCCACGTCGGTACCATCACGGCATGCGAAGTTTCGCTCTGATCCTCGTGGTCAGCACCACCCAACTGGGCGCCTCAGGGTGCAGTTCCCGAGTCATTCCTCGGGACCAGTTGCCTCCCGAGGTCGCGGCTCGGCAGCCGGAGGGCATCCCGTACCGCGTGTACGAAGACGGCCTCGACGCTTGGTTTCGGAACAGCGCACCGCTGACGTGGGAGGCGCTGAAGTCTGTCGGCGAGATGGCGCGAGCGAACGAGGCGAGAGCGGCGACGGACACGCCGGGTCGTTAGCCTGCCACGTGAATCGCGCCGCCCGCATCGCCCTCGGCCTCGACGCCGTTGCCTACCTGCGAGTGGAGGAGTGATGCGTCGGCCGCTTGTTGCCAAACCGTGTGCTCTCAGGTCATGCCTTTTGTTACTCATGTCCGTCGGCGCGCTAGTCCCGCTCATGGCGTGCGGGAGTGAGTCGCCGCAGGTTCTAGACCGCTCGAGTACATCGGAAGGGGAGTGGTCCCTGTCAGCGCCGGAAAACCTTGAAAGTGCACGGACAAGACTGGATAAACATGCCAGAATGAGCCTGTCAGCGGCGTTGTCTCGCATCAATTCGATGTGCAATCCAAGTTACGAGCGTTTCGCAGCCCGTCAGGTCCTGGAAGCCAGCTTGATCTCCCTGGTCAGCGAGATTGACGACCCGCTGGTGCTTGGCGCTCTGCATTGGGAATGCGATACCCACGGGCACCACGAGAGGCTGAGCGATAGCGATGTTCATTGGGAGGCGCAGATGCGGATCGTGATGCGTCTGGCAAACATTGGGACGAAGGAGGCCGCGGCCATACTCGTTGGTCTGTTTGGTAGTGAGGCGGTGTGCGTCGACGGCGAGATCGCTCTAACCTTTGGGGAGGCCATCACGACTCTCGGTGATCCATGCCTGCCTCACCTTGAGCAGTTTCTGCGAAGTAGCGCCCCTGGTAGCTCACGCACGGCGTTTGCCGAGAAGTTGAGGAGGATGATCCAAGAAGGGAAGATTTTCGGACCTTGATTCGCCGAGGCTGTACCGACCCAGTGCCGTTGGAGCAGGGCGTTGATCGGATCCGACCACGCCTCCCCGTCCGCATCGCCCTCGTCGTCGTCGGGCTGGCCGCCTTCGTCTACGGCACCGCGAGTCTCGTGGGACTCGTCACGCCTCCGTGGTGGGAGCGACCGATTCCTTTTGGGATCGTGGACCTAGACAAGGTCGAAAGCGGAGAGATTCGGCTGACCGACGATGGCGTCAAATCGCGACCCGGCCGCGAGTGGATCTCGGGCGGCGTCATAGCGGCGGGTCTCGCCCTCA
>JANNRO010000544.1:0-3823 GCA_031401505.1 Planctomycetia bacterium | reverse complement strand
CGATCGACGCGCGCTCCTCCGATGCGCGAGAACTCGTCGTCGTAGACGGCACGATCACGATCGCGTCGGAATGGCCGCTCGCGCCGCGGGTCGCCGCTTCTCCCGAGAACCTCATCCGCATGCGGAGAATTGCCGCCGGCGGATCGTGGTCGCCCGACGTCGCGGTCACCGAGACGCAGGCCTCGCTTGCGTCACGACGTGCGTTCCAGTCGAGTCCGATCGCGCCCGGCGCCTACCTCGTGTACATCCCCTCGATGCAATGGGGGGCGGAAGTCGTCGTTTCGCCGGGCGGCGCCCATCTCGCGTTCGTCATCCCTCCGCCGACGCCATTGCGGGTGCGGATTGTCGACGACGAAGCCGGAAAGAGTTTTCTCGACGCGAGTTTGTCGTGGAACGCGATCCGTCCGGACGATCCGGCGGGGACGCCGGCCGCTTTTGGCATGGCGGAGGCGCTCCGCGGTCGGGGTTCGGAGTCCTACCTGATCCTCGCGCCGGCGGGCCCGATCGAGCTGACGGCGTTCGCGCCCGGGCACGCGCCCGAGTCCAGGCGGATCGAGGTACCGCCGAAGGGACCGTTCGACGTCCAACTGCGCCTTCCGCGCGGCGCGTCGGTCCTGATTCGACTCCTCGTCGATGGACAACCGAGCACGCTCGACGATGTCGACGTCTTCGGCGTCGGGGCCCGGTGCTTCACGAGCGGGAAGTCTCGGAATGGGACCGTCACGCTGCAGGGATTCCGTCCCGGCACGGTGGCGACCGGGGTGGTGGGCGAACTGGCCGGATTCGTCGTGCCGAAGGCGACTCAAGTCGAGGTGACGAGCGGCGAGGCGAAGGAGGTTTCGATCGATCTCGTCCGGGTTCGGTAGCTCGGGCTTGCGCTGAAGCAGGTCCGATTCGAGCCGTGACTCGAAGCGCCCGGCGGGACTTCGGCGGGAGTGGTCGCGAAGCAACGCGGCCGGAGAAGGTATTGACATCGGGCAGACCGGCCTCGCCACCGCGCGCATGAACGGTAGCCGACACGACGTCGGCCTGCGCGCCGACGGGTCAGCGCTCAAACCGGACGGAAGTGGCCGTTTCTGGGTCGAGTTCCAACCGGACGGCGTCCGCGCCGTTGCATGTCAGTCCCGGCGGTACCATGAGCAGCGACACCGAACGGACGTCCGTGCGCAGGGGTCCGACGTAGCGAGCGACTCGGCCGTCGTCGACGTCGCGCACGCTCTCCCTGCGCAGGACAGTTCGGCTCTCCCGGGCATCCGGGAAGAAGTGCGCGCCGACGTGGAGCACCTCGAGCGTATCGGGGAGGGTCACGTCGGAACCGGCCGTCACGATGATCGCGGTGGTGCCCCGGATCGGCAGCGAGATCTGAGCTGTCGTGCACGTGTCCGGAATCCAGCAACCGCCGTCGGGCATGAGCCCGCCGTCGAGGACGATGCGCACGTGGGTCGTGGGCGGGGGCGCGTATCGGACGCACCCGTCGCCGTCCGTCACGAGGCGAATCGGCTCGGGCTCGGGGCGAGGACCCGGCATGGCGTCGCCCGCGGGTAGAAGGACGACGGGCCAATGGATGAGCGGCCTCGAATCGGCGTCTACGAATCGCAGCGCGGTCCGACTCGCCCGGTGCGCCCACGTAACGCGGGGTGCCCCGGGTCGCGTCGCGCTCGAGAGCGACTCCAGAAACGCAACGATGTCGTCGATCTCGGAATCGGTCGCGGCGTAGGTCGGCATCAATTCGTCACGCCCCGCGATGTCACGGGGGCCGGAGAGGAAGAACCGAACGACCTCCTTCAACGTGCGGAGCGATCCGTTGTGCATGTAGGGCCCGCGCATCGCGACGTCGCGCAGCGTCGGCGTCTTGAACCTTTCGACCTGCGGCGGCGGGGGCGGACGCCGGGGCAGGAATCGGATGCGTTCGGGGAGGTGCTGCGTGGGGAATCGCATCCTCTCCGGTCCGTCGTCGGCTTGCCCAGTCGGCTGGCCGACTCCGAAACGGCGCAGGAGATGGGTGTCGTCCGACTCCTCTACGGCGACGGTGGCCGGTTCGAGGAGGCCGGTCGAGTGAGCGCTGAAGTCGGTGAACGTCGCCCGCTTTCCCGACTCCATGGTGTGGCACGACGTGCACCCCGCCTTGCCCCGGAACAGTTCGAGTCCCCGTCGTGCGGGCGGCGAGAGCGCGCGGTTGTCGCCGGCGGAGAAGCGATCCCAAGCGGACTCCCCGCTGCGGATCGAGCGGCAATAGGCCGAGATCGCCGTGATCACCCGACCGGAGGTCGGGGTCGGATCGCCGAATGCCGCTTGGAACGCGCTGTCGTATCGGCCGGCCTTGCGCAGCACCTCGTCGGGGAGAGGGAGTGCTTCGTTGCTGACGAGCGGTGAAACGAATTGGACCGTCGGATCTCCCGATGCGGCGCGCTCCTGGTAGTAGACGGGCGTGGACGTCGTCTGGGTGAGCGTGCGCGCACGGACGACCTCCTCGATGCTCGATACGGCGCCGAGCCAGTCCATTCTCGGGCTGTCCGCGCAGTCGACGAGCGTTTGCGTGCGATGGAGCGTCACGCCGCGGGCGTCACGGGAGATCGCGGCCTCGTCGGCGTAGCCGTGCTCGGGATCGTGGCAATCGGCGCACGAGCGCGTGCCGGTTCGGCTTGCCGCCGGATCGTGGAAGAGCCTTCGCCCCAGCTCGACTCGTTCCGCTACCGGGTCTGGAGCCGGCCGGACGGCGGGGTCGTTCGTCCCGGAGGTCGACACGGCCTGACTCAGCCAGAGCGAGGCGACCCCGACGACGCCTCCGCGCAGCCACCCGACCCGACCACTCCTTCGAATACCCATGACGCGTCCTCCATGCCTTCGGGTGCATTCACGGAGAATGCCGTCGCATGTCGGGGGGTCGGCGCCCGAGCACGTGCCCGCGGCCACCGATACGAACGCAGGGCCCGGGTCGTGGGTTCGCGAGTTTCCGGCGAAGGGCGCATCACCGCCCCCCGGCCGCCCGGTCCCCCCGCCCGGATTGCGTGCAATCAGGCGCGGAGGTACGTCGGTGCACGCCGAAAAGCGTTGATGAATTGCTTGCGACTGGACCGCTCGCACTCGCTCTCAACGAGTCGCAGGCTCGAGTCCTGCCGGGAGCACGATTTGCCGGAGTGCGGGCGGGGGGGCGACGCGAAGCGACACCGGAGGCCGATCCGCGCCAGCCTCTGGATCGGAACGACTCAACCCGTCCCTTGCGAACTACGTCTCCGACACCACGACGATCGCGATGAGCGGTCGCTGCTCGCCCAACCGGCGCGCACGGCCGACGAGATGCGGTGCCGCGTGAGGAGGGCCGCGGTGGACGGGAGGGCCACGAACGACCCCCTGCCCTGTGTAGTCGGCCCCATCCAGGCGTTCGGCTCGCACGCGAACTTCCGCCCCCACACCCACGCGCTGGTCACCGAGGGCGCCCGCGGCACCCTCGATCGAGGAGAATTTGATCCGCGACTGACGGCGCTACGCGTTGCCTTTCGCCGGCGGAACCACGTCGAGTCGGAAGTAAACCTCAGTTCCGGTCTCGGGTGCGCCGTTTCTCGCGAACACCGCGCGCATCGCCGCGTTCCTCACGTCCGTCGAGCCGACATAGCGCACGAGCCCTTCCTCCGCGAGCAACCGAAGCCCCAGCGCGTGGAGGCGGGTCCCGAGGCCCGACCGTCGGCGACTTGGCACGACGCCCAGGTAGTAGAGCGTCCCGGTCGTCGCGTTGACGGGATGGGGCAGTACCACGCCGACCGGGCCGTCCGCGTCATCGACCAGTTTCCACCGTGCGGGATCAAATCGCTTGCCGGCACTCTCG
>JANNRO010000543.1:0-5960 GCA_031401505.1 Planctomycetia bacterium | reverse complement strand
AGCCCCGGCATCGTCTTCATCTCGCCGCAGAGCGGATAGAGGAAGCCGGCTCCGGCTGAGAGGCGCACCTCGCGCACGGGCAACGTGAAGCCCGTGGGGCGACCCTTCTTCTCGGGTTCGGCCGACAGCGAGAGGTGGGTCTTCGCCATGCAGATCGGCAGCCCGCCGTAGCCCGCCTTCTCGTAGCGAGCGATGTCGGCCTTCGCCTGGTCGGAGCACTCGATCCCGGCGGCGCCGTACATCGTCTTCGCGATCGTCTCGATCTTCTCGTGGACCGGCGCGTCGAGCGGGTAGAGGAATTTGAACTTCCCGCCGCCTTTCTCACAGGCGCGATCGACCGATGTTGCGAGCGCGCGCCCGCCCTCGCCACCCCTTCCGAACACCTCGGAGACTTCGGCCGCGTACGCGCCCGCCGCGAGCGCCCGGCGCCGTACGAATTCGTGCTCCTTGTCGGTATCGGTCGGGAAGAGATTGATGGCGACGACGGAGGGAATGCCGTGCGCACGGACGTTCTCGATCTGTTTCTCGAGATTGCAGATCCCCGCTTCCAAGGCCGCCATGTCTTCGCGCTCAAGTCCCGGGTCGAGCGGCTTGCCCGCCACGATCTTGAAGCGCCCCGAGTGCATCTTCAAGGCACGGATCGTCGTCACGATCACCGCGGCGTTGGGCACCAGTCCCGACGCGCGGCACTTGATGTTGAAGAACTTCTCGCAGCCGATGTCGGCGCCGAAGCCCGCTTCCGTCACGACGTAGTCGGCGAGTTTCAACGCGATGCGGTCGGCGACGATCGACGAGTTGCCGTGGGCGATGTTGGCGAACGGGCCCGCGTGGACGAAGCAGGGCGTGCCCTCGGCCGTCTGCATGAGGGTCGGCTTGATCGCCTCGCGCATGATGACGGTCGCGGCACCGGCGCACTTGGCTTCGTCGGCCGTGATGCCCGACCCGTCGGGCCGGTAGCCGAGGATCACGCGCCCGATGCGTCGGCGCATGTCCTGGAGGCCGTCGGCCAGCGCGAGAATCGCCATCAATTCGCTCGCGACCGCGATGTCGAAGCCCGTGCGGCGCGGGACGCCGTTCTCGTCGCCGCCGAGCCCCACGAGGATGTCGCGCATCGCGCGATCGTTCAGATCGACGACCCGCCGCCAGGAAACGCGGGTCGGGTCGAAGTGAAAGCGATTCTTGAGCAGGATCGACGCGTCGATGTGCGCGGCGATCAGATTGTGGGCCGCCTGAATCGCGTGGATGTCGCCCGTCAGGTGGAGGTTGAACTCCTCCATCGGGATCACCTGGCTCATTCCGCCGCCGGCCGCTCCGCCCTTGATGCCGAAGAGGGGCCCCATCGACGGCTGGCGTAGACAGGTGAAGACCTTCTTTCCGAGTTTCGCGAGCCCGAGCGACGTGCCGATCGTGTGAACGGTCTTGCCCTCGCCGAGCGGCGTCGGCGTGACCGCCGTGACGACCACGTAGCGCCCGTCGGGCTTCGCCTTCAGCCGTTCGAGGGCCGAGAGCGCGATCTTCGCCTTGTGGTGGCCGTAGTTCTCGACTTCCGCGGGCAGGAAGCCCGCCTTGGCCGCGATCTCGCCGATGGGCTTCAACGGGATGGAGCGCGCGATCTCGAGGTCATTCTTCATGAGGGCGGAGTTTCCGTAGCGACGGTTCGAAGACCGAAACGGTGGACTGAAACGGCGGACCAAAACGGCGGACCGAAACGGCGGGTCGAGTCGGGGGACCGAATCGGCGACGGGACCCGAGTCCGACGGCCCGCCGTGCCGACTCAGCCGTGCCGCCCGCCCGCTACTTGACCGTCGTGCTCTCGTTCTCGTCGGCCAGTTCCGCGCCGTCGGATGCGCGCTGGATCGAAGCCATGGCCTTCAGGAGGTTGCCCGGCGGTGCCGCTAGCGCCTTGACTCGGAACTCGAAGCGGACCTTCTCGTTCAAGTCGAGGCGGAACTCGGTGGTCGTGGCCTGCTGGCCCGCGCCCGTGACGGTCACGCCGCGGTCGGACGTGCCCGAGACGAACTCGAGTTCCGGCGGAAGCGAGAACACGACCTTCAAGGGCGGCGTCGCCTGCGTCGCGACGTCGTTCTGGACGTCGAGGATGTAGAGGAACTCCTCGCCGACCTGGAAGATGCCCGCGTCGCCGTGCTGGAGGTTCTGGTCGATCATCTCGGACTGGAGCGCCGGGAGACCCTGGACGTCGACTTCCGCCTCGGTGCGCTGCGTGCAACCCGCGCAGGTCACCTCGGCCGTGACCACGCACTTCGCGTTCGCGAGCCCCGTCGCGACCCAGTCGATCGCCTTCGTCTCGCCGGGCGCCACGACGCCCATCGCGAAGTCCTTGACCGCGCCGTCGAGGCACGCGCCATGGGTCACGCGGACCGAGCAATTCATCGCCGCGCCGTCGCCTCGGTTGGTCACCTTGACCGTGAAGTTGCCGGGCTCGCCGTACCCGATCTTGCCCGGCGCGATCATCGCGATCTCGAGCGCGCACTGGACCGCCGTGCATTCGCAGGCGCTCGCGACTTCGGCGAAGCCGTCACCGGCCGCCTTGACGACCGACGGGAACTTGCCCGGTCGCGTGGGCAGACCCTGGAAGACGAACTGGTCGACGCGACCCGGAGCCATCTCGGGCAGCGTGACGACGTTCTGCGTCTGGGGCGTCATGCCTTCAGGCCACGCCAGTTCGACGCGGACGTTGCGGATCGAGCCCTTGCCCGTGTTCGACACCGTGCCGACGATCTGGATGGGGGTGCCGACGTCGACGGAGGCCGGCTCGCAACGGCACTCGAGGACCAGGATGCCGCGCACGCCGACCGTCTCGCAGGAACATTGGGACGAGCCGGCGCCATCGACGCTCGTGACCGTCGTCGTGATCTGCTGCGGGCCCTCGGCCGCCATCGTGAAGCGGACCGACTTCTGGACCGTACCGCCCGGAGCGATGTTGCCGAGCGAGAGCGGGAACGACGTTCCGTCGGCAACCAGCAGGCCCGGAGGCGGCGCCGCCGCGAGCGTCACGTCGCCCGAGGGGGCGTCACCGGTGTTGGTGACCGTGAACACGACGTCGACCGGGTCGTTGACGTTGACCTCCGCGGCCGAGACCGCGCAACGGCACTCGAGCGCGACCTTGCGCCACGTCTTCGAGACGATCTCCGTGCGAGGGCACTCGAGCCCGTAGAACGCGCCCTTCGCCGTGAAACGCACGCGGTTGGTGCCCGGGAGCCCGCTCGTGTTGCGCAGCGTGAACGTCGCGTTGCCGTCGGGCCCGGATGCGGCCGTCAGCAGCCGATTGCCCGCGTCGAACGCGGCGTCGGGACCGTCGAGCACTTCGGCTTCGATCGTCGTGCCGGCGAGCCCCTGTCCGTTGGACGCCTTGTGGACGTTGATCGTGAACGCGTGGGAGGCGTTCGGGAGCAGGTTCGTCGCGCTCTCGGGGAACTTGACCGAGTAGTCGGCCCAGATCTACTTCGCGAAGATCTTGTGCTTCGAGCCGTCCTTGATCGCGGGGACGTACGCGATGATGTCGGTGACGCCTTCGTAGACCGACGTCACCGTGATCCAACTCTGGCCCTTGCCGATGCGGATGTCGGGCATGCGGGCCCCGTTGTCCGACGTGAAGGGGAAGTTGTTCGCGGCGTCGATCGTCTCGTTGTCCCAGTTCGTGATCGAGACGCCGTACTGGTTGTCGATCTTGTTGCCGCCGTTGCCGGGCTGGGCGTTGCGAAGCGGGGCGATGGACGCGTCCGTGTACTGATCGTCGACCGTCACGATGTCGCCGACCGCGTCGCGGCTGCGGGCCAGGATCCACTCGACGCGCTGTCCGGGAAGCGGGCAGCCGCACTGGTCGAGCACCGTCACGACGAGGGTGTGCTGCGTCATGACCGGGTTGCAGTCGATGGCGGGGGAGACCCGCTCGTCCCACGTGACCGAGACCGGCATGCGCTGGTCGACCGGGGCCGCGCAGACCGGCGGGCACACGCCGGCAGGCGACGGGGCGAACGCCGGACGGGAGGCGACGGGCGGTGCGCAGGGCGCCTCGGTCCGCGGCTCGGCCGGGCTGATGCGGGTGCCACGGCAGGCGGCCGCCGAGGCGAGGAGAACGAGAACCGCGAGGGAACGAACCTTCATGCGCCGCCTCCGCCGATCGGTCCAGGGGACCGAAAACCCACCGACCCGACGCCGAACACGGCGGGCCCACCCGGGATCGACGAGCAACCCCGGCGTACAACGCCGCCATCCTGCCAATCGGCCGGAATCTAGCAGGACTTCCCCCCGTAGTCACCGCGCCGCCGGGCGACCGGGTAGGAGGGGGCGAAGCACACTGAAAGACGACTCGGACGCGGGTCCCGACCGGAATTCGTTACGGCGTTGTTCGTGGGCGATGAACGTCGTACGGGCGGGTCAGACGGCGAGAGGACGAAAGGGGCAACTGCAGGGGCGCGCGTGGCAGGTCGGGCACCCGTCGCGATAGACCTCCGCCGCCTTCGCAAGATCGATGCCCGAGAGCGAGGCGAGCGTCGAGAGCCACGCGAGCACGTCGCCGAACTCCTCCTCGAGGTTCGCGTGCTCCCCCTTCTTGATCGCGCGCGCGAGCTCTCCCACCTCCTCGGCGAACCAGAGGAACGTGCCCGCGGTCCCGCGTCGCCGGTCGCGCTCGAGAAACGTGCCCTCGATCGCGCGCTGAAAGGCTGCGATCGAGAACTCGGGGATGGCCGGTCGCCCCGGTTGCGCCGGTTGCGCCGGTCGGTCACCGGTCGGCGATCGGCCGCCGGGGCCCGCGCCGGTCATTTGAGCCGCTTGACCGTCGAGATCGTGATGTCGTCGTTCTGCGGCGTCGTCAGGTGGAACTGGTCGATCGAGCCGCCCACGAAGTTCACGAAGGCCTGGGAGTTCTTGGGGGCCTCCTGCTTGATCGACGCGTAGAGACGCGCCTCGCCGTACTCGTCGCCGGTGTCGCTCTGGACCTTCAGCGCACCGTCGGTGTGGAGCACGAGTCGGTCGCCGACCCCGATCTCGACTTCCACCTCGGTGATCTCGCGATCGAACACCGGACCGACGTCGAGGCCGAGCGCCACGCCCTGCGGATTGACGACGGCCGTCTTGCCGATCGCGTGGCGGTAGATGACGAGCGGCAAATGCCCCGCGCTCGCGACCTTGGCCGAGCCCGCGGTCGTGTCGATGACGACGTAGAGCGCGGTCACGTACTGTCCCTGCGAGAGGTCGGTCGCCAGCAGGCGGTTGACTTTCATCAGGACTTCCGCGGGCGAGAGCACGCCCGGGGCCTCGGCGCGGACGTACGCCCGTGCCATCGCCATCACGAGGGCCGCGGGAATGCCGCGCACCGACGTGTCCATCAGGATCACGCCGAGATGCGTGTCGTCGATGCGGAAGTAGTCGAAGTGGTCGCCGCCGATCTCGAAACCGGGTTTGAACAGCGTTTCGACTTCGTAGCCCGCAAGCCGGGGCGGGTCCTTCGGCATCAGGCCATGGTGAATCTGTCCCGCGAGTTCCTGCTCCTTCGAGACGACCTCGCCCAGATCCTGCATGGCGTGATTGTCGCGGAACTTCAGGTTCGCGACCATGCGCTCGACGCTGCGCGCCACGGCCGACGCCTCCGCGCCGCGCGCGTTGATGCGTCGCGTCGGGTCGCCCGAAGACCCCAGTCGATCGAGTTCGCGCGAGAGGTCCTTGATGGGCTTGCCGCCCGCGCTCGCGACCGAGAATCCGATGAAGCCGATCAGGAGGGGGCCGAGAATCAGCATCAGGAGCCCGATCTTGCTCGATCCGCCCGCTTCCTTGGCCGGAGGATCGTCGAACGCGAGGAGGGCGATCGGCATCATCGTGTTGCCCTGGGCGTAGAAGATCGTCGTCGCGATGCCGCTGACGATGGCCGTGTAGGCGCCGGACCTGGCTCCCGGGGGCTTCGTCGGCAGCGGGAGCCCGGGCGTGCTCTCGCCGATGAC
>JANNRO010000542.1:0-5728 GCA_031401505.1 Planctomycetia bacterium | reverse complement strand
TCGCGCTCGCCCATCGACACCTTCGTGAGGATCTGGGGGACGTTGGCGTAGAGCGAGAGCGCGAGCGCGTCGCCACCCGAGGCCGCCCGCACACGCTGGAACGCGGGTTCGGTCGAGAGCGCGCCGTCGACCGCGGTCAATCCGCCGTTCGCCGTCTTGACGAGCCAAGCGTGGTCGGTCGAGAGCAGGATCGCCGTCCCCATCGCGGTCGCGAACATCGCCGGATGCTCGGGGTTTCCGAGCAACCAATACGTTCGGCCGCCGTCCTCGCGGGTCGAGATCGGCGGCTTGTCGTCCGAGGGGTCGTCCTTCAAGCGACCGATGAACTCGACGAACTCGGAGAGCTTCGCGCCGAAGTCGAGGCATGCGGCGATCAGCGGGCGGTCATCGGCGACGTCGACGAGTGCGACCGCGGCCTGACCCTCGAGGCCGGCGAGCTTGCCGGCGAGTTCGAGCACGAGCGGCGGGATCGGGAGCCCTCCCTTGGACTGCTTGTCGTGGAGGAGGAGTTTGTTCAGGTCTTCCTTGAGCGGTCCGAGGAAGGCCTTCATTTCGGGGTCGTCGAGCATGCGCCCGAGCGCGGTCGCGCGGAATCGGGTCCCGAGCGTGCCGACGTTCTCGACGCTCACGAGGCCCAGACTCTTGCCGGCGACCAGAGTCTCGAGCCGGATCGGCGCGACGTCGGCCGCTCCCGAGCCCTTCGGCAGCAGCATCGTGGCCGCGGAGAGTACGAACGCAGCAAGAACGAATCGACGCATGTACGCCTCCAAAGCGATCTGACGAGTCCGAACCCGGGCAGGTTCCGCACCGTAACCCATCCGTTCGACCGGCGGCACGATGCGCCCGAACGATCGCCCGCTCCGGGGGGGCGGTGGGGCGGTAGGGCTACCGCCCGGGCGTCATCGCGGCGCTCATCGCCGCGTCGATCGGCACGTTGCGCGCGCCGGGCAGCAGGAGGATGCGGCGAACCTTGCCCTGCGGTTCGTCGCCGGAATTGGCCGGCTCGCGGACGTCGTACTCGAGTTGGAGCACGACCGCGTACGGGAGCTTGTGGAGCAGTTTCGTGTCCCACTCCGCGAGCCCCTGGTCGTCCTTCGCGCGCTCCTCGGGCAGGTTGTAGTACTTCAGGTCGAACTTGCGGATCTTGTCGTAGATCAAGTCGTACATGCCGCCTTCGGTCGGGTTGTCGTCGACGAAGTACGACTCGCGGCGCCAGAGTTCGATCCACTTGACCTTCGATGTCGTCTCGTTGGGGCGCGGCGCGTAGCCGACCTCCACGAGCGGGGCGTTGCCCACCGTCGAGTTCGACTCCTCGAGCTGCGCCACGCGGCTCGTGCGCGCCGTGATGAAGTCGACGCGATCCGCGTCGCCGACGCCGGTCTCGCGGCCCCAGAAGCCGCCGTCGGCCGGAAGCTGGCCCGGGCGCCAGTAGAGGAAGCGGAAGTCCTTGATCAGCTGGTCGGTGATCGCCTGGTCGATCTTCGGGGCCTCGAGACCCTCCGTCGTCGAGTCACGGCTGCGGATCGTGTTGCTGAGTGCCTGGTAGACGAACGTCATCGTCAAGGCGAGGAGCGTGATCGCGACGGCCACCTCGATCAGCGTGAAGCCGCGAGCGAGCCGAAGTCGATGAAGGGGCGGACGGTACGTCACTTTTCCTGCTCGAGTTCGATTTCGGGAACCGGCACGATCGTTCGAAGCGTCAACTCGGGCGTCTCCGCGTCGTCGTCGGTGAACACCTCGAGCCAGACGACGTAGACCGGCTCGCCGGCGGACGCGGCGGGATCGGCGGAACTCGAACCGGTGGTGCCCGACGTGGTCGAGCCCGGCGTCTTGGTGCTCGTGCCCGAAGTCACGCCGTCCCCGTTCGGATCGCTCGAGTCGAGCGACTCGACCTTGCCGGTGGGATCGTTGCCGGCCGCCATGCGCTTTTGCTTGTGGAAGACGAGACGGAACGTGCGCCACTGGTCGCGCTGCTGGCCCTTCAACCGCGCGAAATCCCCGTACCAGACGTCGGCCGTGCTCGACTGTCCGTCCTGCCACTGCCAGATCTCGTAGAGGGCCTTCCTGAAGACCGTGTCGGACATCACGCGGATGTCGCGCAGGTCCCGGGCCTTGCCGCCGAGCCGAAGCGCCGACGTCTGCGTCTCGACGAGGTACGCCATCACGACGGCGAGGATCGCGAAGGCGAGGGCCATCTCGACGAGCGTGAACCCGCCGTCCCGACGACGCCGACGCGGCGCCGTCGCGATCGCGGAGCCGGATGTGGCGACGTCAGCGGAAGTCACTGGGATCCCTTCGCTTGGGCAGTTCGCTCTCGGGGCCGTCGCCTTCGACGACGTCGGCCGTGGAGGTGAGCGCGTTGACGCGGATCGTCACGACCCGGTTGACCGCCTCGTCGAGATCGACGCCGGTCAGGCGCCAGGCGTGGGGCGGGCGCACGCCGCCGTCGGGGAAGAACGACACCTCGATCGGCTCGCCACCGGCGTTCGTCTTGATCCAGGCGCCGCTCTCCTGCGAGAACCCCGTCAGCAGCACGCCCTGGGGGAGCGTGCGCCAGCTGGTCGTCGTCCACTCCTCGTCGCTCGCATTCGACGCGTCGCGGACCTTCTTGTCTTCCCCGGGCTTTCGGAGCGCATCGGGCGCGTCGTGCTCCTTGTTCACCACCATGTAGCGGAACCGGCCCGTGCGCGTGCGATCCTTCGGATCCGGGGCGAGTTCGACCTGCAGCCTGACCTCGTGGCCGTCGATGATCGCCATCTCGCGCGCGGCGGTCAGTACGCTCGAGATCGTGCTGGCGCTCGAGTCGAGCTTGCTCCGGTTCCCGAATCCGTCGAGTCGCGCGGGCAGCCAGAGCAGCATCAGGCCCACGAGCGTCATCACGACCATCAACTCGATGAGCGTGAAGCCGCGGACGAAACGTCGGCGGAGATCGGCGTGTGCGGACGGCGAACGCGCGGGGCCCGGATTCACGACGACTCCGTTCGAGGGCGCTTACTTCGAGGTCGACTCGGGGAAGACGATGTCGTCGTCGGTGCCCATCTGCCGGTCCGCCCCCGCCGAGGTGATCTGGAACTCGCGGCTCTTCTGGTTCACGATCTTGTACTCGTACTGTTCCTTCCACGGGTCCATCGGGATGCTCTTCATGAACGGCTCGTTCGACTTCCCGCTGGGCTGCGTCAGTTCGTCGAGCGACTTGGGGAGGGAACGATTCTCGAGATAGAAGAGGTCGATCGCGCCGCCGATGCTGCTCATCTGGTTCTTGGCGGTGTCGTGGGTGGCGTCGCTCAGCCCCTTGAACACGTTGGGGACCACGACGCCGAGCAGGAGGCCCAGGATCACGATCACGACCATCAACTCGATCAGGGTGAAGCCTCGCGACGAGGCTTGAAATCGGGGCTTGTTCCGTGTCATCGCGCGCTCCGGGAGGGGGAGGAGTGGCCCCCGACATGGCTTCAGACGACGGCGACCCCGCCGTCGTTCCGATTCTATCCGCCGCGAGGCTCCGGGGACCGTCTCGGGGGGATCCCGGCGTCGGATCAAGGTCCCGTCCGCCGATCGAGACGCCTCACGCGTTCCCGCCGCCCCCCCCCTCCGGCCCTCATCGGGCCGGAAAGCCCCCCAGTCCGACGCCGGCTACTTCCGGATCTTCGAAATGTCCGAGATCTTCAGGATCGGCTGCATGATCGACAGCACGATGAACCCGACGACGCCCGCCATCGCCACGATCATGATCGGCTCGAGCAGGCTCGTGACCTTCTCGGTCTGGACCTCGACTTCCTCGTCGTAGGCCTCGGCGACGCGGTCGAGCATTTCTTCCAATTGCCCGGTCTGCTCGCCGACCGCGATCATGTAGCCCACGACCGGGGGAAACACGCCCGACTTCTTGATCGGGGTCGCGATGTCGGTGCCCTCGATGATGCGGTCGTGGACGGTGTCGAGCACGCGCGAGATCACCGCGTTGCCGACGATGTCCTTCACGATCGTCAGCGCTTCGAGCACGGGGACGCCGCTCTTCAACAGCGTGCTCGTCGAGATCGCGAACCGCGAGACGGCGGCCTTGCGGAAGAGCTCGCCCATGACCGGGATGCGCAGTTTCGTCCGGTCGACCCAGTACCGGTATTCCTTGCGCCGCATGAGGAAGCGGTGGAGGAGCGCGACGCCCAGGATGCTCGCCACGAGCGCGAGCCAGTAGTCGGCGAAGAACCCGGCGCCGGCCTTCAGGATCTTCGTCATCATCGGCAACTCTTGCCGCGACTGCTCGACGACCATCATGATCTTGGGCACGACGAACGTCATCAGGATGATCACGATCACGACGCCGATCACGAGCATGACGATCGGGTAGGCGAGCGCCGCCGACACCTTGTTGCGGATGGCGGCCTGACGCTGGAGGTAGTCGGCCAGCCGATTGAGGACGCCGTCGAGGTTGCCGGCCGCCTCGCCCGCCTTGACCATGTTCACGAAGAGGTCGTCGAAGTAGGCGGGGTGATAGGCGAGCGCCTCGGCGAACGCGAGACCCTGCGTGATTTTCTCGCGGATGTCGCGGAAGGCCGACTCGAGGTCGGGCGTCTGGCACTGCTCGATCAACGCCGAGATCGACTGCGACAGCGGGATGCCGGCCTTCAAGAGCGTCGCCAGCTGCCTCGTGTAGGTCGGGACGTCCTTGCGCCCCTTGGGCATGCGCTTGAAGCTGAAGAGGGGCTTCTTCCCGCCCTTCGCCCCTCCCTCCGCCTCGGTCGCGCGGCGCACCGACGCCTCGCGCGCGACGATGTCGGTCACGAGCACGTTCTGGCTGCGCAGCTTGATGCGCGCCTCGCGCGGGGAGTCGGCGTCGACGATGCCCGTCTTGGCGTCACCGGCCGGCGTCAGTCCCTTGTAGTCGTAGACGGGCATCTGGGTGCTCCGGGCGGCCCGGGCCGTCTACGAGATGTCCATCTGCGTGACGCGGAGCACTTCGGCCGCCGTCGTGATGCCTCGCGCCACCTTGCGCGCGCCGTCCATGCGCAGCGTCGTGAAGCCGCGCTCGAGCGCCGACTTCTTCATGGCGCTGGCACTCGACCGCGCGACGATCTGGTCCTTCATCGCGTCGTCGATCGGCAGGATCTCGTAGAGCCCCGTGCGGTCGAGATAGCCCGTGTTGAAGCAGTTGCCGCAGCCCCGGCCGCGGTGGAGCTTGCCTTCGGGAAGCGTCGCCGGGTCGATCGCGAGCGACTTCAACTTCATCAGGTCGTCGTGCTCGGGCGAGTGCGCTTCCTTGCAGTCGGGGCAGATCACGCGCACGAGGCGCTGCGCGATCGCGACGATCAGCGACGACGCCAGGAGGTAGGGTTCGATGCCGATGTCGAGGAGGCGCGTGACGACGGTCGCGGCGTCGTTGGTGTGGATCGTCGAGAACACGAGGTGACCCGTCTGCGCGGCCTGGATCGAGATGCGGGCCGTGTCGACGTCGCGCACCTCGCCCACCATCATGATGTCGGGGTCCTGACGCAGGAGCGAACGCAGGCCCGACGCGAACGTCAACCCCTTCTTCTCGTTCACCTGGATCTGGCTGATGCCCTGGAGGTGATACTCGATCGGGTCCTCGATCGTCATCACGTTCATCTGGGTCGAGTTGATGCGCGAGAGCGAGGCGTAGAGCGTCGTCGTCTTGCCCGAGCCGGTCGGGCCCGAGACGAAGATGATGCCGTGGTCGAAGTCGATGAACTGGAGGACGAGGCGCAGGTTCTCG
>JANNRO010000541.1:0-9810 GCA_031401505.1 Planctomycetia bacterium | reverse complement strand
GGCGCGGTGAGCGAGGCGCTCGGTTCGTCGTCGCAACGCCTGAACTGAGAACGAGTTGCGACATCGGTCGACGGCGGCGATCCCGGCCCGGGATTGGCTTCGGAGCCCTTCGATCTCCGCTACCGTGGCGTGATCCCAACGGAGATTTCGCATGAATCGTTCGATCGTCGTCGTCGGTACCGCGCTGCTCGCGGTCGCCGCGCTGGCCGTTGCCTCGAGGTCCGCGCCGGCGGCCGGCAAAGAGTACAAAGTCGTCGAAGTGAAGGACGGCGGGAAGATCCATGGCTTCGCGCGGTTGAAGGCGAAGGTCGATCGCGGGAGCGTCTCGGTGTTCAAGGACAACGAGAAGGGCTGCGGCGAGAAGGACCAGAAGTCGGAGCGGTTGGTGTACGACGAGGCGTCGCTCGGCGTCGGCAACGTCGTGGTCTATCTGAAGTCGATCGACGAAGGCAAGGACTGGCCCGAGGCGATGCGGTCCGACGACCGCACCGTCACGATCGACCAGAAGGGCTGCCGGTACATCCCGCACGTCCAGTGGGGTCGCCCGGGGACGCAGACGGTCGTGCTGAACAACGATCGAGCCGACCACAACATCCACGGCTTCAAGTCGACGATCGAGAAGACGTCGCTGTCGGACACGAAGTTCAACTTCGCGAGCGAGCCCGACACGAAGAAGGACCAGATCGCGGACGCGTTCCTCGAGGAGCCCGCGAAGTACATCGTCAAGTGCGACATCCATCCCTGGATGAACGCCTACATCTTCATCGTGCCGCATCCGTACTACGTGGTGACGATGGCTGCCGACGGCGAGGGGTGCAAGGCGGGCGAGTTCACGCTCGACAACGTCCCGCCGGGTAACTACGAACTGCTCTGGTGGAAGGAAGGCATCAAGGAGACGCCGCAGGAGTCGGGCGGCAAGATCAGCGGCTACAACTACGGACCCGACCAGATGCCTTCGGAGCCGATCAAGGTGACGGTCGAAGCGGGCAAGACGGCCGCCGACATCGAGATCCTGATCGACGGCGCGCCGAAGGACTGAACCTTCGCGTCATCGGACGCGGGCCCCGTCCGGGCTTCGCGCTTCCCCCGAGCCCCGCCCCTGCACCGCAGCGGCGGGGCTCGCTTCGTTTCGGGGAGTTCGGATCGAGAGTGCCGCAGGCGCCGGAGGGGAGGGGGCGGCGGGGTGGACCCGATCGAGAGCACAGCGTGTAGGGCGCGTGAAACTCGAATCCCACGGATTTGGCGGATCGAGACGAAGAGGTGGACTCGACGACGGATTGGCGGACTCGACCGACGCATTTCGTTCCCATTCCCGGATGCCCGTCGGCAGTTCCGCCCGATCGATGCCGGAGTGAACGACATGACGAAGTTCCGTTGGATCGCGACAACGACACTGCCCGCGCTCGTGCTGGCGGCGTGGGCGCCCTACGCGGCTGCGGGCCCATACTCCGATCGTGGCGCCGGAAGAATTGCGCGACAGCCGGCGTCGACCGACACGACGCCGACGCCGGTTGCGATTTCGCTCGGGGCCGACTCAGTCCGTGAGGATGCCAAGATCAACCAGTTCGTGTCCGCGGTTCGCGAAGCCTCCGCGCCGATCGCGGATCTGGTCGAGGAGTGGAACTCGCTCCCGCCAGCGGCGGACGCCGTGAGCGCTCAGGGCGCCGGGCCGAAGCGCCCGACCGGCAGAGTGCTTACGGTTCAGGCCGCTCGGGCTCTGCTTGCGGTTCTTCCGGCACCTGCATTCGCTCGTTCGCAGGCACGTGCGTCCGGCAATGAAGCGCAGGTGAACGGGGTCGGTCCGCAGAACGAGAACTCGACGCTTGCCCGCGCGTTGAGACTGGGCGCAGCGCTTCTCGGTGAGAACGCACCCGTGCCGGAGGACGTTCGATTGTGGTCGGGATACGCCTTGGGAGTCGAGCGAGGCGCTTCGATCGCGGGCGCCAGGACTGCGAGTGCGCTCGCTCAGGCCAGTGCATCGGACGCATCTGCGGCGCAACTCCAGCGCATCGTGAATCTCGAGGACCTGAAGGAGAAGGGGATCTTCGTTCAACGGTTCTTCGGGCCGAACGACGACGAACTCGGCGCATGGTTGACGTTCGATCGCAATCTGGATTCCCGTGAAGAATCGTTCTCGACCCAGTTCTGCGTCGGATGGCAGGGCTCGAAGGTCTTCGAATTGGGTGGGATCCGGTTGAAGGCGGTGCCAGCCATCGCGTTCTCGGGGCAGTTCCTGGCCGAGCAGAAGGATCGTGACAACGACTGGACTGCTCACGGAGGGCTCGCGTACCTCATCGACTTCGCAGACGGCGACGACCGTGGATTCGTCAACCGGCGAAGCCGTAGACTTCAGGGGAATTTCGTGGGCTACTACACGCGAAGTCAGGACGGGCAACGCGAGGAGTACGGCCTCGACGTCGAACTCAAGCCCGTATGGGGCGATATCTGGTTAAACACGCGTCGGGGCATGGAGACTCAGTCGTGGCCCGAACTCGTCCCTGGCCAAGGAACGGGCAAGCGCTGCTACCCCGTACCGGACAACATCGTGAGTGCACAGTGGCTACTCTCGTCGAGCGTACAGGTTGGCTGGAGCCGGGAGGAGAATGGAGGTGGGACGGCCGACTCAAAATCGGACTTCCTCGACGCACAACTCACGGTCGGAGGCCGTCTCTATCTGGACAGGATGAGCCGAGTCCTGAACGACGAAGCCTGGGACGCGGCGCGGTTCCCGTTCATACAGGGCACGTGGACGGGGTACTTCGCGTCGAATCTGGGGGACGAGACGCGCCATTCTTGGGATGTCACCGGCTCGTTCCCGATCGGGCACGTGTGGAGCATCGACGCCAGCTATCACAATGGATTCAGCACGCATGGCGACGTCGAGAGCGAGAGCGTACACATCGGCTTGAGCATCCTTCTCTAGCGCGTGTTGGGAACTGAGAAATACCAGGAGTCCTTAGCATGTTTGAAGGAACGATTCGGCACACTTGTAGCTCGCAGGGCCCTAAGGTTAGGCGACTCGTATCCACGCTGCTCGCTTCGACCCTCTCGGTCTTCGCGACCGGTTGCACTTCCTGTTGGCAGAGTTGCTGGGACGCCGTCCCACCCGATCCGCCGGCTCCAGCGAAGGACCCGTGTGAACCTCTGCCTGAGAGGTGCGTCCCGCTCGATCCGAGGCCGGCGTCGCGCTGTCGAAGCCCGTGCGCGCCGCCGGTTCCGTGCGAGGCTGGCAGCAATCGATAGTCCGGAACCGCCTCGAGACCCTCATCGCTGTCAGAGTTCATCAGCCGGGCGTGGCTGTCCTGGTGGTTTGCGAGTCCGGAATCGAACCGATCGCGCACAACGATGACGATCGACCGAGTCAATGAAGGTTGGAGAGTCGCACGACCGGCGGGGACGCGGTCGAGTGGAGTGGCGTTCGTCCCCTCACAGGAGTTCAACCCATGACGTGCTCAAGTAGTGCCATCACGGGTTCGGCAGTCGCGGCCCGTCCGTTCGTCGCTCTTGTGGCCCTCTTTGTTCTCTGCGGATCTCCGCGGACCGTGTCAGCCGAACCTCCGACGGAGATCGCTCCCGTCGAGCGCCCGCCCCAGTTCGAAGGCCCGCAGGTGCAGGCCCAAACCGTCCAGGCGAGCAGTTACATCCGCGTCTCCGAGGCGCGGCATGACTTTGGCGTTTCCGGCGAAGGCAAGTGTGCTGCGGTTCTCGACACCGGCATCAATTCCAATCATGTGGACTTCGGGTCCCGCATCAAGGCTGCGCGAAACTTCACGACTGCCGACGGCGGCGACCCGGCGATCGCCGTCGATCGCAATGGCCACGGTTCAAACGTGGCCGGAATCCTGATGGCCAACGCGGATCACATCGGGATGGCTCCGAGTGCGAGTGTCGTTGCCTTAAAGGTCCTTCGCGACGATGGCAGCGGGTCGTTTGCGGACGTCGAGAAGGCTCTCCAGTGGGTTCTCGACAACCGGATCGTACATGGGATCTCGGTGGTCTCCATGTCGCTTGGCGCGGAGACGAACGACTCCGACGATGCATCCACCGCAAGTCTTCCGCTTCGGGCGAAGATCCGGGATCTTCGCGCTGCCGGGGTGGTCGTGGTCGTGGCTGCGGGCAATGCCTATCATCGTTTCAAGGCCCAAGGAATGGGATATCCGGCGATCTTCCGGGAGACGACGAGCGTCGGCGCCGTATACGATTCCAACGTCGGCGGGCAGGAATACCTGAGCGGGGCCGAGGCGTTTCGCACGGAAGCTGGGCAACTCTGTCCGTTCTCACAGCGGCTGACGGCGATTCCCGGCAGTGCTGCCGAGTTCACTCGGACCGACCTGTTCGCGCCAGGCGCCCCGATCACATCCACCGGCCATGTCGGCCCGCACGGGTGGACGGTCGAGAGCGGCACGAGCCAGGCGACTCCCGTAGTTGCGGGGGTTGCGCTGCTCGTGCAGCAGTACTACGAGAAGCAGACCGGACGCAGTCCTTCCGTCGACGACGTCGAGCGATACTTGCGTTCGGGTTCCGCGACCGTTTCAGACGACGATTCGGACGCGAGCGCCCCCGAAGACAACGTCCCGAACACCGGCGCACGGTTTCCGCGAATCGACGCGTACGGGGCTCTTCGGGCGGTGCAGGCGGATCTCGCGACCCAGATCCTGCGCCAAGGAACCAAGTCATTCAAGGAGCTTGACTTGACTCCAGCCGGTCGGGCGAAGTCGAAGAGCGAGTACGGTCAGAAGATCAAGCAGGCGGCTGCGGAACGCGATGCCGCAATCGACAAGTGATTCGCGTCGACTCAATGGCGTGAATCCTGCGCCCGCCCGGTCGGTGTCCGCTCCTACGGGGCGTTCTCGACTCGTACGCGCATCTAGACGGCGCGCCTCGGCTCCCGCGCCGCGGCGTCGCGCTCGACGTCGGGGAGCATCAGGAACGCGGCCAGGCGGCGGTACTCCTTCGCCGAGATCGAGTCGGGGAAGGAGCGCACCACGGGCTCGTAGATCATCGGCGCCTTCACGATGTCGGAGTCGGCGCTGACGCCGGGCAGCATCCGCTCGCCGAAACTGTGGTCGAGCGCGCGCAGGAACTCGCTCGCGAGCGCCGACGTCCGGTCGACCTTCGTCGGCAGGATCCAGACCCGGAGCACGTGGTTCATCTTCGCGCGGATCAACGAGAACGTGCTCGTCAGATCGGACAGCGCCTTGATGCTGTAACTCTGGGTCTCGACCGGTACCACGACCTCGTCGCTCGAGAGGAGCGCGTTGATCGTCACCCGCGAGAGGTTCGGCGGGCAGTCGAAGAGGATCGCGTGGTAGTGGTCGAAGAGATGGCGCAGCTTGTTCTGCAGGATCAACTCCCGCATGAACATCTCTTGGATCTTGACGTCGGCCCGACAGAGCTTGATGTCGGCCGGGATGAGGTGCACGCCCTCGATCGCCGTCTCGAGGATCACGTCTTCCGGCGCCGTCCGCTCGTCGGTCAGGAGGTCCTCGCTCGTCAACTCGAGCGTGTCCGGGTCGTAGCCGAACGACGAGGTCAGGTTGGCCTGCGCGTCGAGATCGACCGCGAGCACCCGGCGCCCGAGGTCGGCCATCGCCGCCGCGAGCGTGAAGACGGTCGTCGTCTTGCCGACCCCGCCCTTCTGATTGACGACCGAGATGCGCCGCCGCGTCGTGCGCCCGCCGAGCGCGAGCGCCCGCTCGGCCTGCTCGAAGCCGTAGGCAGGTACCCCTGTTCCGTTCGGCGTGAGGGTGCCGAGCTTGCCCTCCCGCCCCCAGGTGCCGAGCTGATCCCGGGTCGCGCCGGTGATCACCGCCAACTCGTCGAGGGTGTAGTGCCGCGCCATCGCGGCGGCACTCTACGCGAAGGGGCACCCATGACGACTCCCGACCGCCCTCTCGCCCGTCCCGGGGGAGGGTTCGGCCGAGCGGGTACGATCGGGTTCGACCGGATTCGTACGCACGACACTCCCCGGGAGCCGCGTCCTTGGCCCGCTACGTCCTCGACGAGAACCAGCGCCGCATGGTCCTCGACCTCGACAAGGACGCGGTCGTCGTCGGTCGCTCGCCGCAGAGTGACATCCCCGTTCTCGACCTTCGGGCGTCGCGCAGCCACTGCCGGATCGAGCGCCACGGGACCCAGTACGTCGTCAACGACATGGGGAGCCAGAACGGCACGCTGCTCAACGGGAACCTCGTCGACCGCGCCCCCTTGAAGGTCGGCGACGTCATCGGCGTCGGCGACGCCAAGATCTGGTTCGAGAAGGCTCCGCCGCCCGACTCGGGCCCCGTCGGCCGCGACACGATCGTCCTCGACATCGACGGGGAACTCACCCGGGCCAAGGAGAGCGAGGACCGCCTCCTGCGCCTTCAGCGGGTCGCCAAGGCCGTCAACAGCGAACTCCACCTCGATCGCCTGCTCGCGATCATCATCGACCACGTCATCGAATTGTCGGGCGCCGAGCGGGGCTTCCTCGTCCTCGGGCAGGCGGGCGCCGAGCCGTCGGTCCGGGTCGCACGCAACTTCGAGCGTGAGGAGGTCGCGGCACCCGAGGAGGCCTTTTCCCGCGGCATCCTCGACCAGGTGCTGCGCTCGGGCCAGCCCGTGCTCGCGGCGAACGCCGTCGAGGACCAGCGGTTCCAGGAGTTCCTTTCGATCAACGCGATCCGCGCCCGCAGCGTGCTCTGCATTCCGCTCACGACCCGGGGGAAGACGCTCGGCGCCGTCTACGTGGACAACCGGCTGACGAAGGGCGCGTTCGGGAGCGTCGAACTCCAGACGCTTTCTTCGCTCGCCGATCACGCCGCGATCGCGATCGAGAATGCCCGGCTCTACGAGGAGAACGAGCGTCGCGCGCGAGAACTCGAACTCCTGAACGGCCAGCTCGCGATCCGCGTCGACGTGCAGGCGGCCGAGTTGACCGACGTGCGCGACCGGTTGCGACGCGTGGGGGAGCCCGCCGGCACGTACACGAACATCATCGGGCGCTCGCCCGCCATGCGTGACGTGCTGCGATTGATGGACAAGATCGTCGCGACCGAGGAGCCGGTCCTGATCGAGGGCGAGACGGGCACCGGCAAGGAGTCGATCGCGCGCGCGATCCACTCGAAGGGACCGCGGTCGCGCATGCCGTTCCTCTCCGAGAACTGCGCGGCGCTGACCGACACGTTGCTCGAGAGCGAGCTCTTCGGTCACGTGCGCGGTGCGTTCACCGGCGCCGATCGCGACAAGAAGGGCCTCTTCGAACTGGCCGACAAGGGCACGCTCTTCCTCGACGAGGTCGGGGACATGAGCCCCGACATGCAGAAGAAACTCCTGCGCGTGCTTCAGGAGGGCGAAATCCGTCCGGTCGGCGGCAAGTCGGTGCGCAAGGTCGACGTGCGCATCCTCTCGGCGTCCAACAAGGACCTGAAGAAGCTCGTCGAGGCGGGCGAGTTCCGCGAGGACCTCTATTATCGGCTGAAGGTGCTGACCGTCCGACTGCCTCCGTTGCGCGAGCGCAAGGAAGACATCGCGGCGCTCGTCGAACATTTTTTCAAGAGCCATGCCGGGGCGGGGCGCCGGCCGAAGACGCTCGGCGAAGGTGTTCTCGAATCGCTCGAGGCCCACGAGTGGCCCGGCAACGTCCGCGAGCTCGAGAACGAGGTGAAGATGATGATCGCGCTCGGCGACGACGTCATCGCCGTCGACGTGCTCTCCGACGCGGTGCGCCGCGGCGGGCGCGCGGCGATGGGCGACGACGGGGACGGCCCGGTCGAGAACCTCGTCGTCCTCGTCGAGACCGTCGAGAAGCGCGAGATCGCGAAGGCGCTGCGGCGCTTCCAGGGCAACAAGACGCGCGCGAGCGACGCGCTCGGGATCAGCCGCTTCACGCTGCAGAGGAAGCTCGAGAAATACGGCATGGAGTCCGAGGCGAAGGACGAATAGGGCGCACGCCTACCGACGCGCGGTCGCGAGCGACGGACGTGGCGCGGACGGGTGGGGGCGCGGGGGAGGGAGACCCGATCAGACGCGCTCGGAGCGCGGCCCCGATCGGACGGCGCGGACCGCCTCGACGACGAAGAGCGCCGCGAGACACAGGAGGACCGTCGCCACGACGCCGTTCGTCGCGTCGGCGCCGAACCCGTCGGCGAGCGCGGGCAGGCCCTTGAGGGCGTGCGCCGTGAGCGACCACGTCGTAATCGAGAGCACGAAGACGGCGGGTGCGGCCACGTACCAAACGCGCCGGCCCGATCGCGCAAGCCAGACCGAGAGCGAGAGCAGCGTCAACCCCGCGAGGAGCTGGTTCGCCGAGCCGAACAGCACCCAGTATTTCGAAACCCCGCCGCCGCCGCCGAGCAGGAGCACGGCGAGCGGGGCACCCGCCGTCGCGAGCGTTGCAAACAGCCCCGCCGCCGATCCCTCGGCGCCGAAGAGCTCCTGGAGGAGGTACCGCCCCAGCCGCGTCGCGACGTCGAGCGTGTCGAAGACGAACGTCGAGAACGCCATGAGGCCGAAGACCTGCGCCACGCGCAGCGCGTCGCGTCCGAGGATCGTCGTCGCGAACGTGGCGATCCCGTCTCCGTAGACGACGCTCGCGGGCTTGCCGGCCGATTCGGCGGGCGAGAGGATCATGACCGTGCCGAGCGCGATCAGCGCGACGAACGCCTCGAGCATCATGGCTCCGTAGCCGACCGAGCGGCAGTGCGACTCCTTCTCGATCTGTTTCGACGTCGTGCCGCCGCAGACGAGCCCGTGGAAGCCCGAGCACGCCCCGCACGCGATCGTCACGAAGAGAAACGGGAACATGCTCTTTCCGAGGCCCTCGCCCGCCGGGGTCGCGAACGCGGGTTGGCGGATGTCGCCGTGACCGCCGAAGAAGATCCCGATCACGCCGACGGCCAGCGCGATGTAGAGCACGAACCCCCCGAGGAAGCCGCGCGGCTGCAGGAGCCAGGCGACGGGGAGCAACGACGCGACCACGCAGTACGCGAGGATCGACGTCTGCCACGTCGCGCGATCGAAGAGCAGGATCGTGGACAGCGGGCCGACGGTGCCGAGCCATACGCAACCGAGCGTCAAGGGGACGAAGATGGCCGCCAGCACGCCGGTCGAGAGCCTCCACCGACGTTGGACGAGGCCCATGATCGCCGCGACGACGAGATAACTCGTCGCGGCGAACGCGACGCCGCCTCCCCGGTTGAACGTCGCGCCGCTCGGCAAGTCCACGCTTTGGCCGAGGAACGTGTTGACCGTGGCGTCGGTGAACGCGACGATCACGTAGACGAGCGACACCCAGATGAAGATCGTCAGCGCGAGCCACGCCCGCTTGCCGAGCGTTTGGCGCGCGATCTGCGCGATCGAGGCCCCGCCGTGGCGGACCGACGCGACGAGCGCCGTGACGTCGTGCACGGCGCCGATCAGGACCACGCCGAGGACGATCCAAAGCACGCACGGCGCCCAGCCCCAGAGCTGGCAGGCGGCGATCGGGCCGACGATCGGTCCCGCCGCGGCGATCGCGCTGAAGTGCTGACTCATCAGGTAGAAGGGCTTCGTCGGAACGAAATCGATCCCGTCGGCCTTGACCGTGGCGGGCGTCGCCCGCGCGTCATCGAGCGCGAACCGACTCGCGACGAACCGGCCGTAGAAGCGGTACCCCAGACCGAGCGCCAGCAGGACGAGGCCGGCGAGGACGGGGAGGCTCATGGGGGGCGAACGGTACCGAACACCCCCCGAATTCGCGAACCGAACCCGCAACGAAGACAGGGGGGCGCGGGCGCGCAGGCGCCGAACACTCGCTCCCGTCGAATCGACGTCGGGGCCCGGGTCCGACCG
>JANNRO010000540.1:0-3041 GCA_031401505.1 Planctomycetia bacterium | reverse complement strand
CCTCGCGCGAACCGTCGCCGCGTCAGAAGCCGCGCGCGAGAGAGCGTCCACCGCCGACGCCCCCAGCAGCGCCAATTGTTGCTCGGCGGCGAGACGCACCGGGAACGCCGTCTCGGGTGAGAGCGCGCCGATGAGCGCGGGAATCGCATCGGGACCGCCCGCCGCCCCGAGACAAACCGCCGCGGCTACGCCCTCGGGCTCCTTCGCTGCTTCGAGGTACCCGGCCACCTCGGCAGGGGCCTTCTTGAGCGCCGCGAGCGCCCGCAGCACGAACGTGCGCACGTCGGCGTCGGCCAGCATCTCGACGAGACGCGGCTCCGCCTCGACGGCCACGAGTGCAATCAGCATGCGCAGCGCGCCTTTCCTCACCGGCACCTCGACCGACTTCGTCGCTTCGATCAGTTTCGCGAGCACGACGTCGCGCGGGAACTTCGGCAGCACGGATTGAATGCACTCGAACTCGAGGCCGTCCTTCGTGCCGAGCCGCTCGAGCGCGCGCGCGAGCGTGGGGGCTCCGAGCGCGACCAATCGTTCGCGCGCGATCGGTCCGATCACGCGTTCGTCGCCCACCTGCCAGCGGATGCCGACCTTCCAAAGGGCGTCGAGATCGTCGACGCGCGTGCCGTCGTTCAAGGGTACGCGTCCGTCCCGGTCGACGAGGGCCGCCGCGGCGTCCTTCGTAATCTCGGCCCCCATCGGGTCGGCCGCCGCGGGCGCCTCGGGCGGCGTCGGATCGTCGAATCCGGCCCCCATCGGCCCGTTGACCCACGCTTTCCCGTCGCGCGAGGGCTCCGAGTAGACGTCGGTCCCACCCGAATCGAGGAAGAGCCCGATGCCACCCGTGTCGCGCGCAGGGGCCGCGAAGCCGAACGACCCGCCTTGCCTCACGGCCGTGTAGCCGTCGTTGCCGCCGGTGTCGATCAGCATCGCGACGGAGTTGGTGAGCGACGACCCCATCGATGCACCCGACCCGCTGTAGTGGTCGTCGCCACCGCGATCGACGAGGAAGCCCACCGCGTAGTCGTGCGCCCCGCCAAGACCGACGCCGTACTCCGTGTAGTAGTGGTCCTGTCCCGCGCGATCGAGCAGCATCCCCGCCGAGAGGTGGATGCCCGCGCCCTGACCATAGTGCCCCAGCGTGTAGATGTCGTTGCCGTCGTCGTCGATCAGGAGGCCCAACGCGAACCAATACGACGCCCCCTGCCCGTAGATGTCGCCGGAGTAGTGGTCGTTGCCCGCGACGTCCACCAGCACGCCGACGCCACCCGAGGCATCAGGGCGCATGCCGATCGAGAAGCCCTGCGAGAGCGACATCGTGCGATCCCGATGGAGCGGCGCGTCGCTGTGGACTCCGCCCGCGTCGTAGATGTCGTTGCCCGAGAGGTCGACCAGCACGCCGCAGCCCCACGTGGACGCGAACCCCTCGCCGTACATGTCAACGTGATAGAGGTCGTTCCCCGACTTGTCGAGGAGGATGCCGACGCCGAAGGCCCCCGCCGCGATGCCGAAGTCCTTGACGCGGTAGATGTCGTCCCCGCCCTCGTCCACGAGGACCGACACGCCGAGGACGGCGGCCCCGCACGACGCGTGGCCGCCGATGTAGACGTCGTTTCCGCCGACATCCCATTGGATCGCGATCCCGCCGAGCGCGCCGGCGCAGGAGAGATCCTGGCCGCTGCCCCAGTGATCGTCGCCCCCGAGGTCGATGCACACGGAGACAGGGCGCTTGCCGTACGCCGAAGCGCCGCGCTTCCACGTGTCATTGCCCCCGAGGTCGATCACGCAGCAGACGTCGTCGCCCTCGTCGTGGACATCGTCGCCAGTGCCGGCAATCACGATGGCACCCGCTTTCGTGGCGATTCGAAGGCCCCCCGTCGGAACTGCGATCGTGTCGGGCTTGAGGGCTGTGAGCTCACGGACGAGATCCCGCGTGAACCGAAGTAGGTCCCCGGCCTCGGCCAACACGACGACGCGATCGACCTGCGCGACGGTGGCGAGGAACGCATCGTCGGCGAGGTCGGCGC
The DNA here is from genome assembly GCA_031401505.1 of Planctomycetia bacterium. GTDB lineage: Bacteria > Planctomycetota > PLA2 > PLA2 > JAEUHO01 > JANNRO01. The sequence goes on along the minus strand of JANNRO010000540.1, from coordinate 1,017 downwards.
CGGACAGGGTGATGGTCGGCTTCGCGACCTGCGTCAGCAACGCCTTGCGCAACCCCGCATCGGCACCTTCCCCCAGCGACGCCCGCGCTCTCGCGACGCCCTCGGCGACAAACGGAAGTTCGCCGGCGAAGAGTAGCAGCGCGGAATCCAAGCTGGGCGGAAGGGCGGGCAACTCGACGCCGCCCCCATCGAGATCCAGCAGGTGCCACCTTGTCGGCGCCAGCCCGAGCGCGTTGCAGGCTCGGTGAAAAATCTTTCCCACTTCGCCCGTCCTCGCAATCTGATCCCAGTCCGCCGCCTCCCGCCCGACCGAGAGCGGATCGTCGAGCGCGCGATTGACGACGTCGAGCCGGAACGGGTCGTCGATCGGTCGCTTCTGAAAACCGAGATCCTTGCGGTCGAGGTTCAGCATCTCGAGCCCACGGTCGATGCGCGCGAGTTCGTCCTTCGTCCAGAAACCTTCGACGTCGCGCGGGGCGGCTGGCGCCGTGGTCACCGGATCGCCCGCGTGCGCAGCCGAGCCGAGTCCGGCCAACACAATCCAAACCAACGCTCGCCGTCCGCGCATCGCGATCCTCCGTCGATCGGCCGACGGGACCCGCGTCCGACAGGCCGCACGGTCCGAGAGCGTACGCGAACCGACTTGCGGCAGAATGCGGGCATGCGCATCCACACCGTGACGATCGCGGCCCTTCTGGTCGGACTCGGGTCCCGTCCGTCATTCGGGGAGGACACCCCCACCCGCACGCTTCCGTGGGCGAAGGATGCGGCTGCGCTCCTTGAGGGCGTCACCGAGATCGCGGCACCGGGCGCGCTTCCGGGATCGGTCGTCGCGTTCGGACCGGATGCGTTCCCCCTCGTGCTCGCGGGCGCGGGGGGCGTCAAACGCGTGCCGATGGTGGCGGCCGCCCGCTGGGACAAGGGCCGCGTCGTCGTGATCGCGCACGATGCGTTCACGAGCGCCAAGACGAAGGAGCACGCGGACTCGGGACGGTTCCTCGAGAACGCGCTGCAGTG
>JANNRO010000539.1:0-3354 GCA_031401505.1 Planctomycetia bacterium | reverse complement strand
CCGACCCGATCCGCAAGTCGAAGTGGGAGAGCAACGAAGCGCTCTCGCTCGCGCGCTCCGACGAGGTGAAGAAGCTCCTGCGCCAGTCGGGCGTCGCCGAGGGCAGCGTTTCGGCCGTGGGCATGGGCGCGCGCCAGCCGGTCGCCAAGGGTGCGACGGAGCGCGCGAAGGCGCAGAACCGTCGCGTCGAGATCTACATCACGCCGTTGTCGCAGTAGTCGGTCGAAACCACTCGCCGTTTCGAACCGGAGGCCGCCCATGACGTATTCGACGCTTCGACGCTTCGCTCTTCTCGCGGTCACACCCGTCGCGCTCGTGGCGACGGGCTGCCGCTCCAACTCGCCGTGCTCGCCGCCGGCCGCGTTCGCCGACGGTCCCGTCGTCTGCGCACCGGCGCCGACACAGCGGTACGTCGTGCCCGCGCCCACCACGATGCCGCCTCCGGCACCGATGGTCGCGATGCCGCCTCCGCCCAACCCCGACTACGAGGCCAAGCTCGACACGATGCGCATCGCGCTCGAGGCGAAGCAGCGCCAGGCGGCGCAGGCCGAAGCCGACCTGCGGGCGAACGAGGCAGCGGCCGCGCTCGCGACCCGCAGCCGGGTCGACGCCGAGGCGGCGGCCCAGCGGCTCGCCGACGAGTTGCGGGGCGTGCCGGGCGCGCAGGTTCTGCTCGAGGGGTCGAGCGTCTCGGTCATCGTGACGGACTCGTTCGAGTCGGGTTCCGACCGGCTGCGGACGAACCCCGATCTTCGCGCGGCGTTGAAGGCGACGTCGATGGCGATGACGCGGCACCCCGAGGCGAAGGTCGCGATCTTCGGGCACACCGACTCCCAGCCGATCCAGCGTTCGGCGAAGAAGTGGTCCGACAACGAGCAGCTGTCCAAGGCCCGGGCCGAGGCGGTCGCGGCCGCGCTCACCTCCGACGGCGCTCCTCGCGAGCGGCTGACGATCGAGGGCAAGGGTGCCGCCGATCCGATCGTGGCGCCCGAGCGCACGGCCGGTGATCGGGCGAAGAACCGCCGGGTCGAGATCGAGTTCGCCTTCTCGTCGTAGCGACGAGTCAGCGGACGTCGTATGGCCCCGGAGCGGGCCCCGAAGGTGCACTTCGGGGCCCGTTCGCATTGCAGGGGGCCCGTATGGGCCCGTATGGGCCCGGCGCGCCGGATTTCGGCGACGTGCCCCCCGGCATGTCCATTCCGCACGTCGTCTCGCGGTGATTCGGCGCGTCTTGCGGTCAAGTGGGGGGAGGCACGCGGCCGATAGGAGACCACCCTCCTCTCCTCGTCGTGGGGAAAGTCGGGCTGGGATGCAGGAATGGCCACCGCCACCATCGAAGAACTGCTGCAGATCCTCGTGGAACGTCGAGGCTCGGACCTCCATCTCTCGGCGGGCAGCACGCCCAAGATCCGCGTGGACGGCCTGCTCGTCGCGACGGAACACGAGGTCTTGAAGCCCGACGGGGTCAAGCGCCTCATCTACTCGTTCCTCTCCGGCGAGCAGGTGGCCCGCTTCGAGAAGGACCTCGAGATCGACCTCTCCTTCGGCGTCGAGGGGCTCGGCCGCTTCCGTACCAACGTCTTCCTCCAGCGCGGCACCGTCGCAGCCGTGCTCCGCATGATCCCGTACCAGATCCGCGGCTTCGAGGAACTCGGGCTCCCGACCAAGATGTGCCAGGAGATCTGCGAGCTTCCGCGCGGCCTCGTGCTGCTGACGGGCGCCACGGGTTCGGGCAAGTCGACGTCGCTCGCCGCGATGGTCGACCACATCAACGCGACGCGCGCGCTCCACATCGTGACGGTCGAGGATCCGATCGAGTTCCTCCATCGCAACAAGTCGTGCCTCGTCAACCAGCGCGAGATCGGCAGCGACAGCCAGTCGTTCAAGCGGTCGCTGCGCAGCGCGCTGCGCCAGGACCCCGACGTCGTGCTGGTCGGCGAAATGCGCGACATCGAGACGATCGAGGCGGCGCTGACGATCGCCGAGACCGGTCACCTGACGTTCGCGACCCTCCACACGAGCGACTGCGTCCAGACGATCAACCGCGTCGTGGACGTCTTCCCGGCGCACCAGCAGCAGCAGGTCCGCACGCAGCTCTCGTTCTCGCTCCAGGCCGTCGTGTGCCAGCAGCTGATCCCGAGCGCCGCGGGGCGAGGCCGCGTCCTCGCGTTCGAGATGATGATCGCGAACTCGGCCGTGCGCTCGCTGATCCGCGACGACAAGGCGCACCAGATCTACAGCATCATCCAGACGGGCGGAAAGCTCGGGATGCGCACGATGAACCAGTCCCTCCACGAGCTCTGCCGCAAGAACCTCATCACCTACGACGATGCGATCGCGCACAGCGGCGACATCGAGGACTTGAAGCGCACGTTCGCGCGCGCCTAGGCCGCCACCCATGATCTCCTTCAACCGCCGCGTCGTCCGCATCCTCGAAGAGCTCGGCTCCTTCGACGCCACGATGCTGAAGGACACGGCCGCCGTCGCCGCGAAGGGCGAGAGCGTCACGACGCTGATCCTCGACCGCAAGGCGATGCCGGCCCCGGAACTGCTCGGCCTCATCGCCGAGCGCCTCTCGGTCCCGCCGATCGACCTCGAGCGCGTCGAGTTCCCCGCCGACGTCGCCGAGTGGATGCCCGAGGAACTGGCGCGCAACGCCAACTGCGTGCCGATCGCGAAGACCGGCGGCATCCTGACGATCGCGGTCGCCAATCCCTTCGACGTCGTGCGCCACGACGACCTGAGGCTCAAGACCGGTTGCGACCTCCGGCTCTCGCTCGCGCTCGAGCCCCAGATCAAGGTCGCGCTCGAGAAGCTCTACCGTCGCGGCGAGACCGATCTCCAGGAGCTGCTCGAGGAGAGCGATGACGGCGACCTGACCGTCAAGGAGCAGCTCGAGGAGGAGGTCACCGACCTCGGCGCGATTTCGGGCGACAACGACGCGCCGATCGTCAAGCTGGTCAACCTGTTCATCTACCAGGGGATCAAGGCGAAGGCGTCCGACATCCACATCGAGCCGTTCGAGAAGCGCACCGTCATCCGGTACCGCGTCGACGGCAACATGTTCGAGGCGATGTCGCCCCCGCGCAAGCTGCAGGGCGCGATCGCGAGCCGGTTGAAGATCATGGCGAGCCTCGACATCGCCGAGAAGCGCCGACCGCAGGACGGCAAGTTCCAGGTCAAGGTCGAGGGCCGCCAGATCGACTTCCGCGTGTCGGTGCTGCCGACGGTGCACGGCGAGAAGATCGTGCTGCGCATCCTCGACTCGTCCAACCTCGGCCGCAATCTCGACACGCTCGGCTTCGAGCCGACGGCGCTCGCCGACTTCAAGACCGCCATCGACGCGCCCTACGG
>JANNRO010000538.1:0-5374 GCA_031401505.1 Planctomycetia bacterium | reverse complement strand
CCGGGATCGGCACCCACGATTTGCAACCGTTCATCGAAAACATGATCACGACGGCATTGTCGTCGGACTGCTTGGTAAGTCCCCAGATCGAGATCGGGGCGGGTTTTGCAAGGTCAGTGATCTGGGAAATGAATTCGCGTGGAGAAAATTTGGTGTTGGATGACATCATTGATTCCTGAAAGAAGAGGTTGAAGCGCCGAGATTGCGACGGAACTGAACTATCATCAATACACGATCTGGCTGGAAAGGCGATGCACGATCGGGGCGCATGACCGTAACCGGGAGGCCCCGGGCGACCAATCCCTGTAGGCAGCGGGCGTCCGCGGGCGTCGGTGCCCCCGACCAGCCGACGACTTGCAGGCCAGCGCGCTTGCCGATGGCGCTTCGGTCGCGCTACCTCGCCAACCAATCCTCGCGCGCACGACCCTCGGCGAACGGCATCTCGAATCCGAGGAGTTTCGCGATCGAAGGCGCCACGTCGCGAACGTCGCGCGGGGCCTTGGGATTGGCGCCCTTCTTGACACCGGGCCCCTCGGCCACGATCGCGCACGTGGTCGCGTCGGGCGATCCGTCCGAACGACCGTAGCCGCCCGACGTGTTCGGCTTCTCGTCACGCCCGAGGTCGGTCATGACGATCAACGTCGTCGTCGAGCGCAGCACCGGGTCGGACGCGATCTCCGCGCGCAGGCGCGAAAGTTCCTGATCGTCGCGACGGAGCACGTCCCAATACTCGGCGAGTGCCTTCGACGCCACGTCGGCCTGGCCCAAGCGAATCACCAGCAACGTCGGGCGAAAGAGGCGCAGCACCGTGATCCCCGCCCGCATCGCGCGCGCGTCGAGCGCCGCCGTGCCCCCGATGTCGGCGGCGCGACGGTCCACTTCCTCGAGCAGCGCGCGCTCGAGTCGGAGCCCCTCGTCGGTGCCGGAGTCGTCGACGCCCGGGACCGCGGAGGCAGCCGCCGTCGCGCGACGCAGGTCGCGCAGGAACGTCCAGGTCCTCTCTTTGGTCTGGTTGGGTCGGCCGAACAATCGGAACAACCCACGGAGCCTCTCTCCGAACGGCCCCTCCCCCACCGCCAGGGACGGCATGAAGGCCTCGCCGAATTCCCTGTGGTCGCTCGACGCGAGGTCGAGGGCCTCGCCGTCGGCATAGGACGCGAACCAGATGCGCCCTTCGCCAAGGTTCAGTCCCCTGCGCGCGCATTCGAAGATCGTCGGCTGCTCCGGGCGCACGCGTCCCGGCGTCACGACCGGCACCGTGCGCCCGATCAGGATCGCCTTCGTCGCGTCGATCGGATCGCTGCCCGCGGCGGCCCAGCCTTGCGACACGGAACCCGCCGCGCCGATGGCCTTGATCGTCGGACAAAGGTCCGGACGACCGAGGAACTCCTTCGTCCGCACGCCGCCGCCGAACACGACGAGCACCACGCGCTCCGAACGCGGGGCGGGAGCGGCGATCGCCGGACGCGGGTCCCGTCCGCCGATCGAGACGATCGTCGCTACGAGCGCGAGCACCAACGGTCGCAGGGCGCGCCGCGTCATCGGGATGCGTACTCCGCGCCCGTCAAGAGGGCGCGAATGACCACGTGCGGTCCGCCGTCGGGGTCCATCAGCGCCGTGCGGAAGAGTTTCGACTCGGGCGCGGACGGCGCGCGGCCGACATAGCGCAGGAAGCGATCGGCGAGCCACGCGTCCGGGTCGGTCAGATCGACGATCAACGGCAGCGGCACCTCGCCGCTGTCGAGCACGACGTCGACGACGGCCGCGCGCCCGGCCGACGACCCCGGAAGCACGGCGGCCGCCGAGGACAGCGCGACCAGTTCCTTCGACGTCGGACGGCGGCCCAGGAGATCGGCGAAGAGCGCGCGGACGAACGCGGGGTCACCGGCCCGACGCCGCTCGGCCCCGACGCCGGCGTAGGCCGGCGACGCGATGAACGACTTCGCCAGCGCCACGAGGCTCTCCCGCGCGCGCGCGGTGGGAAGGGCGTCCGCGTCGGCGGATCTCAAGAACCGCCGCGCCCAACGCCGCATCGCGGCGACGGCGAATTCGTCGGATGCGAGCACCTTCCCGAGTCCGGGGCCGGTGCCCCACGCCGCGGTCTCGTCCCCGACCGGCGGTCGTTCGAGAAGCAGTGTCGCGACGGCACGAGCCATGGCGGCGCCCGGGGGGTGAATTCGCAGGAAGCCGGGGTCGTTCACCAACAGGGCTTCCGCCGCCGCGGGAGACAGTTCTCCCGCACAGAACCGCTGCGGCAACTCGCCGACCGCCTCGGACAGCGGCTCGGCGTCGTTGACGAGCGACAGCCGCCAGGCGGCGTCCTCGGTGAACGCACGCCCCGCCTCGAGCGTCGCGATCAGAAGATCGGCCAATTCGACGGTCGTTCGATCTTTCGCCGAGAGCGTCTCGGGCGGCGTCGGCGGTCGGGCGAGCACGTCACCGTAGACCGCACGCACGCGCCGCAGCGCCTCGGGCGCGATCGCGGCGAGACCGGATGGCGCGACGGCATCGGGTACCGAAGGCCCCGTGCGCTCGAGACACTCGAGCACGACGGGTTTGGCCCCGCTCCAGATCTTCCCGTCGAAGACGCGGAGCGTGACGACGTACGTCCCGGGTAGATCGGCCTTCATCGACGCCTTCGGATCGCTCTCGCCCACGAGTTGGGCCTTGCTGCCGGGCGGCCGCGCCTTCAACGTCCAGCGAAACGTCAGTGTGTCGTCGTCGCGGTCGTAGGAGAGCGTGCCGTCGAGCGGCACCAGATCGAGGAGCGCAATCCGACGGTCTTTGCCCGGCTCGGGCTCGGGCGGGAGGTTGGTCGCCGTCGCACCGGCGGCGAAGTCGAGCAGGTCGTCGTAGATGTCGTCGCGTTCGCTGATGAGCGCGCCGCCTCCATGCGGGAGCCCGCCCTCTTCCTCGGCGATCACCTTGCGGATCAACCGGCTGTTCCAGGGCGCCTCGGCGTCGAGGAATCGCTTGGCGGCCTTGAATGCGGCGATGGTGAGCGTCGACGTGTCGGTCGCCTTCTTCGAGGGATCGCGAAACGCGAGCCCGCCGGCGCCCGCGGCGTGACAGGACGCGCATTTCTCTTCGAGGAACGGCGCGATCTTCTTCGCAAAGAACGCGAGGTCCGGGGGCGATGCCGCGACGGGCCCGTCCTTCCCGCGCGCCGAACCGATGCCCGCAAATCCCGTCGCAACGAACGCCCCGAGCACGAGCCCGAACAGGCGACGGGACCCGCGTCCGATCATCAGTCGTCCCGTCGTGCCAACCGGAGTCTTGCGAGCGGCTTCTCGAGGAGCGAACCGAGCCTCCCCTTCAAGAGCAGTTCATCGAGCGTCAGCGCCGCCATGGCGGAGAGGCAGATGCCGAAGGACGCGCCGCCCGCGAACACGAGGAGATGGAACGGCGAGCCCCAGAACTTCGTCCCCCACCACGCTGCGACGTCCAAGATGCCACCGCCGAACGCGCCGAGCATCAGGATCGGGACGAGACGTCCTCTCCACCGCGTCAGCCCGAAGAGCAACGACACGAGGAGTGCCCCGACCATGAAGCCGAAGAGATGGTTGTGCGACGTGGTCGTCAGTTCCGTGAACGACATCCCGTCGTCGCCCCGGGTGACGGGGAGCACGTCCACGTATCGATCGAACGGCAGGTCGGGGCGCGTGCCCGTTCCTTCGGCCTTCGCGCTGTGGCACGGGGTGCATTTGGCGAACACCGGCGCAAGGGTCGACCACTCGCTCTCGCTCGCGCCCCGTTCCACCCAGCCGAGCACCTTCGTGCGATTCGTGGTTCGCTCGGCGTCGTCGTCTCCGAGCCATCCGATCATCCGGCGGGGGTCGGTCTCGGGCAGCGACGGGTCGAGAGCCAGGTGGAGTTTCGTCTTGCTCGGATTGCCGTGATACCGCCAGAGAATGGCCTCGGGGCCCGGGATTTCCGTCCCGGTGCCGACCGTCGTGATGACCTTCAACTGCGCGAGACCGTAGAAGCAGAGGATGCCGACGAGGAAGGCGCCGATCGCGAGCCGAAACCGGGCCGGGAGCGCGGCGAGGCGGAGGGAATCGCGAACCGGCGGGACCGGGGTCATGCGTTCGACACCTCGGCGAGCCTCGCGATCTCGGCGTCGAGGTTTTCGAGCAGTGCCCGGTGCCGGAACGCCGTCGCGCTTGCGACGCCGAGCGTGAGCGCCGCGCGAGCCCCCGCGACGTCGCCCGCTGCTTCGCGGGCGTGCGCGAGCGAGAGGCACGCGGCCCCCTTGTCGCCGTCGAACCGCTCGCAGTAGATCGAGAGGTGCCTCGTCGCGTCGGAGGCGCGATTGGCCGCGAGATACTCGTTCCCGAGCATCAGGTGCGCGAGCAGATCCTGCGGATCGGCGGCGACGAGTTCCTCGAGAAGCGGGATGCGGTCGGATGCCATGGTCGAGGACGCTACGCCTTGACTTCGGACTCTTCGATCTTCAGCATGCCCAGTCCCGCGGCGATCCGGGCCATGCCGTAGCCCCAGTCGATTTCCCCGGGTCGGTACGAGAATCGAGCCGAACGCGGGGATTGGTGATGGTTGTTCTGATACCCCTCGCCGGCCACCAGAAACGCGACCATCCGATTGTTCTTCGACTGGTCCGGCGTATCGAAATTGCGGTATCCGTAGCGGTGCCCCAGCGCGTTCACCATCCAGCCCTGGATCGGGTGGCTCATCATGCCGAGCCAGTAGGAGTACCCGAGCCAGAACGAGTGGAAGGCGAAGCCGATCCCGACGCCCAACACCGCGTGGAAGGCGTACGGCAGGAGCCAGAGCTTCTTGCGATTGAGCCAACTCACCGGAAAATCGAGATCCGCGACGAGCGACTTGTACGGCTCGCGGCCGACGATCAGGCCCTTCAACACCTTCTGATAGGAATGCAGCTGCGCGAGCATCACCCGCCAGATCCCGCCCGGATGCGGGCTGTGCGGGTCCTGCGGCGTGTCCGAATAGAGGTGGTGCATGCGATGCATGCAGGCCCACGCCTTCGGATCGATCCCGGTCACCCAGTTTCCGCTCCAGATCACGAACCGGCGGGTGCGCGGACCGAGGGTGACGGCCCCGTGGGTGAACCCCCGGTGATAGAGGACCGACACGTAGAAGATGTTGAGCAGATACGCGGCCCACAGCACGGCGAGGCAGAGGATCGCGTGAGACATGGCTAAGGAATACCCATGTCGGGCGGCCTCGGGTGCAACAAAAGAGGGAGCCGACGATCCGCCGCCGCGGTCGCGACGGGCGTGAAAACCGGCTCGCGATCGGGCGATCCGGGCGTCGGAGCGAGGAACTCCGCTTTTACGCATGCATGTGCATGACCGTAGTTGCGCACTTCCCAGTCCCGCCGATCGGGGTCTGACCC
>JANNRO010000537.1:0-5517 GCA_031401505.1 Planctomycetia bacterium | reverse complement strand
GAGCGGCCGCTCACGCGGCCGGACCTTTGTTTTTCTGGCGCCGCTGGCTCGGGCGGCCCCGAAGGACGGCGGTGCGAGGGGACGTACTCCCTGCGAGGAACCACCGCGCCAGCCGGGAACGATGCACGCTGGCCACCCGCGCGGCGCACGGAGCGGCCGCTCACGCGGCCGGACCTTTGTTTTTCTGGCGCCGCTGGCTCGGGCGGCCCCGAAGGACGGCGGTGCGGGGGGACGTACTCCCTGCGAGGAACCACCGCGCCAGCCGGGAACGATGCACGCTGGCCACCCGCGCGGCGCACGGAGGGGCCGCTCACGCGGCCGGACCGTTGTCTTTTGCGCGACGTCGAGTCACTTCGCCTTCGGATCGTTCGGCTTCGGCGCCCCCGGGATCGACGGAGTCGCATCCGCCTTCTTCTTGCGCAGTCCGGCCTCGGCGCCCTTCCACCAGCGTGCGTAGCGTTCGGCGATCGGAACGCGTTGCTCGATCGGCGTCGCGGCCTTCAGCACGCGCCCGAGCCCCGACATCTGCGCCAACGCGGTGTCGGCGTCCGCCGCCAAATCTCCGTCCGGAGTCCGCAAGAGTTCGATCAATGCTGGAATCGAGTCCAGGTCGTTCATCTTCCCGAGTGCGATGCCGGCCGCGCCGCGCACCGGGCCGGCGCCCGCCTTCTCGAGCGCCACTCGCAGCGCGGGGATCGCCTCCACGCAGCGGCCGTCGGCGAGTTCCTTCGCCGCACGGACCGCGAGTGCCGCGTCGGCCGACAGGAGCGCCGCCTCGAGTCGCGCCCGATCCACCGGCGGCGGCGCCGGCGTGGCGGGCGCGTCCGGCGCCGCGGGGGGCTTCTCCACGACCAATGGACCGAGCCTCTCGAGAATGACGTCGGACTTGGCGTGGACATGGCCCGCGAGCCAAATCGACTCCAACAGACGGCGAGGTATCGGATCCGCGACCCGGAGCCGCACGACGGCGAACTTTCGAGTCGCCTTCAACTCGGCCGCCACCTCGTCGACGACCGCAACCATCGCCTGCGGAATCGGTCGGTCGAAGTCGGCGCAATCCCTCACGTCGTCGGCGAAGATCACCCAGTCCTTCGATCCGACGCGAACCCGCCACGACCCGTCTCCTTCCGCGGTAGGGAGAAAATCGATCCGGTCGGCCTGGACCGACGACGTCGAGGGGTCGGGTGCGGGGGCCACGACGAACGGGTCGCCCTTCAATCGCGTCAGCGCCCGCCACCCGATCAGGAACCGCGACGAGGGCACCACGCCCGACGCCCGAATCCCGGCCAGCCGGAACTCGCCGAGCGTCCCGAGCGGGCCGGTCGTCGATTCGTGGTCGCCGATCGTGCGCGCATCGATCGCGGCGTCGCCACCGAGCACGAGGCGCGCGCCGTCCCGCGCGATCCAATACACGCCATCGGCCTCGAAGCTCAACACCGGAGGCCCGCGATCGACCCAGCGCCGAAGTGTCCGCACGACCCGCGGGGCGGCATTGCCCGCCGCGTCCGATACCTCGAACGTGAGCACGAGTTCGCCTTCGGCCGGCATCACGAACATCGTTTCGAACCGGCCGTTGGCCGCCACCCGCACCTTGCGACCGTTGACGCGGAGCTCGACGGGAGCGGCGTCGAGGACATGCCCCGCGATGGTCGCCTCGTCGCCGACGACCGTCGACGACCCGGCCGCGGGAGACAGGGAGTCGATCGTCGGTGGCTGGGTATCGACCGTCACGCGGCGAACTTCGATGATGGGCTGCCCATCCGCGGGTTCGTGGATCACGCGGATCGTTCTCTGGCCTTCGGTTTCCGCCGTGATCGTCAGCGTGAACGAACCATCGTCGGCGACCGTCGCGGACTCCGTGCCGACGTGCACCGTCGAACCCCTGGGTGCGCCGTGCAACGTTCCCTTCACGACGTACTTGGAGCCGATCCAACCGCCGTCGACGGGCGCGCTGACCGTCAACTTCGGCTCGGGACCTCCGTGGACGAAGACCGGCGGCGCACCGAGCAGGGCGATGGCGCATACGACGGCGTAGGCGGACGGTCGTCCGATTCCGGTGCTCATCGCCGCACTCCCGTGTTCATGGAGAGTGGATCGACGACCTCGTGAATGCAACGAGAACCCAGGTTCGGGCGCATCCGATCGACCTCCGCCGAAGGAGAGGGATTCTACGCCGGACGCGCCTCCCGCCGCCCGATCGAAGTCGAGTCAACGATAGCGGTACCAGACCTCGCAACTGAGGGCCATGATCGCGGTCGCGTACACGCGGCCACCGATGTCGCCCCAGGCGTCGATCGGATCCCATGATCCCTTGTAGCGGCAGAACTCCGTGTCCTTGCGCTGCGTATCGAAGATCGCGGTCTTGATCGCCGACTCCCACTTCCTCCACGGGTCGCCGCCCACCTGGAACATCGCGGACGTTCCGAAGTACCAGTAGCACATGTCGATCGAGCCGTCCGACGGGTTCCACGTCGGCAGGAGCCTCGCGCAGAGGTCGGCTGCCTTCTTGATGATCTCGGACGACTTCGGACTCTCGCCCAGTGCCATGCGGGCGAGCATGCCCGCGGCCGTCATCGCTTCGGTCTTCTCGAAAGGAAACCGATCGACCACGTCGGCCGATCGGGACGAGTTCGTGCCGCGTTGCTGGTAGCCGACGCGACCCGTGTCGGGATCGGTCATTTTGTCGACCCACGCCTTGATCCCCTCGAGGGCCTCCTCGTCGTACTCGAGCGAGGGCGGTTCGCCGGTCTTCCCGTCGGCCAGGTTGCACAGATTCGCGCTGTGGAGCGCCAGCATCATCCACGTGGTCACGGACGTGTCGTTGTCTCCGGGCTTGATCCCGTACCGCCACGCGAAGTAGGGATTTCGTGTGATGGCGATGAAATCGAGGCCCAGTTGAGCGGGAGCCCGGTACTTCTCGTTCCGCGTCATGCCGAATGCTTCGACCATCGCCGAGGTGGCGATCGCGTGGTCGTAGACGTAGTGGCCGGTCGATCGCTTGCCGAAGCACCCTTCGCGATCCTGGACGCGCGTCAGATACGCGAGGGCGTCGCCGACGACCTTCGCGTAGGGGCCGGCGGACTGGTCGGTGTAACCGGCGCCCAGGAACGCGAGCAGCGCCAATCCCGTCACGCCGACGTCGAACGCGGAGTGGCCCGCGCCGGTCAAGTCGACGCCCTGCGACGCGGGCGAGCGGTCGCACCAGTTCTTCCACCCCTCGCACTCCCAACGCCCGTCCGGCGATTGGTGAGCGGCGAGCCACGCGAGCGCGTCCTTGACGCAGACATCGGCGCTCGAACCGCCCCCGCCCTTGCCCGAGTTGCGATAGTCGAATCGGCTCTGGAATGCGGCGCGCGGCGGCGGCGGTCGGCTGGGTTTCCCCGCTCCGGCGCCGCCCGACGGACCGGAGCACTCGACGATCACGCCGGCTCCCGAGCAGCCCGCAAGCCGTACCTCGTCGAGCAGACGGACCGGAACGGGCTCCGTCAGGCGAAATCGCACGGTCGGTGATCGTCGCACGTCTTTCAACTGCGCTCCGATCTCGTCGATCGCACGCCTCGTCGGCGGCGCGAGCGGATTCCAGCCCGGCGCCGTGATCAGTCGCACGTCGCCGACCGGGATCAGCCAGTCCTTCGCCTCGAATCGGACGTGCCAGGAACCGTCCTTCGAAACGTCGGGCACGAGTTCGATCGAGTCGACGCTGCCCCCCGATGCAGCGGGATCGGCCGGCGGGGCCGTGACGAGAATCGACCCTCCCAGTGCCTGAAGTGCGCGCATCGCGAAGTTGAATCGAGAGCCGGGAATCGTGTCGGCCGCGCGGACGAGCACCGTCAAGGGGCGAGCAAGGGTTCCGAAACCCGGCGTCTTCCCCTCGTGCGCGCGGATCTCGGCGGCGGCGTACGACGGGTTCTCCCGGAACACGACCCGCGTGAAATCGCGCGCGATCCAAACCACCCGGACGGTGTTGTCCCTCGCGACCTCGAAGTTCAGGCGAGGAGGCCCGGGATCGACCCAACGCGAGATTCTTCGCACGATCGGCGCCGCGACGTTGCCGGCGAGATCCTGCGAGGTGATCGTGACCGTCACGCTTCCAGCGGCCGCGAACTCGACGAGCGTGTTGAACTTGCCGTCTTCGTCGACGCGCACCTCCTGACCACTGACTCGAATCTCGACGGGGGCCTTGTCGACGACTCGCCCCGAGACCTTCGCCTTCTCGCCGACGACCACGGTGGACTCGGTCGAGGGCACGAGGTCTTCGATCGTGGGTGGCGTCGTGTCGACCGTCACGTTGCGCAGTCCGGCGACTTCGGGGGCACCGGGAGCGGCGTAGACGACGCGCAATCTCTGAACGCCCTCGCGAACGCCGGTCAACCCGAACTCGAACGCCCCGTCGGCGGCGACCGCCGCCGACAACTCACCCAGTTTCACGACTGCGCCCTTCGGCGCGCCAGAGAGCATGCCCTTCACGACGAACGTCGAGCCGACGAAGGCGCCCTCGGCGGGGACGCCGACGACCACCTTCGGCGCAGGATCCCCGGAAGCACCCTTCGGCCCGACGCCGAGGAGCAGGCCCGCGCACGCGACCCAATGCGCGACCCGTGTCCGTCGAATTCGCCCGCCCATGTTCGTCCGACTCCCCGTGTTCTTGCCGACGCCCGGGCTACTTCAGGAAACTCCCGTCCTCACGCAGCGCCTCCTCGAGCCCGCGCCAGACCTGTGCAGCCGCCGTCGGTACGTCGCCCGCGACGTAGCGCACGACGCGATCGTTCTTCGGATCGAGGGATCCGAGCCCGGTGTCGAGCGCACGCATCGCCATTTCGCGGCGGTGGAATTCGACGTCGAGCGTCACCGGCGACTTCGTCTTCCAGGGCTTTCGCTTCGCGCGTTCGCGAACGGCTTTCTCGGCCGCCGCACGGATCAACTTCTGCGCGGCCTTGGGCGTACGACTCGCGCACGCGGAGGGACCGAGCGCCTTCTTCACCTCGACCGTCGCCAGATCGGAGCCGAGGTCGGCCTTCGCCTCGCGAAGGACGTCATCGGCGCCGGTGACCAGCACGACCGGCACGCCGAAGTGCCCCACGATCGCCGCATCGAGCAACGCTTCGCCCGCGGGTTTGCCCTGCAAACGGATCTCGTGCACCACCATTCCGACCCACGTGTGCGAGAGCAGCCCGCCCTTCGTACCCGCCCGGCTGTGGAAGCCGACGAGCATGCAGGCCTCGAACCCGCCCTCCTCGATGCCGGTCACCTGGATCAACGGCTTGTTGCGCGCCTGTGCGGGCCCGACGATCAGGCGTGCGGCATCGTGGAGGTCGTCGATGATCAGATTGCGCATGTTGCCGTGGCCGTCGTTGACCAACACGTCGGTAGCCCCGGCGGCGACCGCGCCCTCGACCGCGGCGTTCACGTCGCCGGTCAGCCACTTTCGGGCCCGTTCGTAGTCGTTCCCGC
This sequence comes from Planctomycetia bacterium, assembly GCA_031401505.1. GTDB lineage: Bacteria > Planctomycetota > PLA2 > PLA2 > JAEUHO01 > JANNRO01. Next base: position 66 of record JANNRO010000537.1, on the reverse strand, counting down.
CGGGCAGCAGGTGTTCGCGATGCGCCACGCCGGTGGCGCCTTCCATGTCGACGGCGATGAAGATCT
>JANNRO010000536.1:0-8828 GCA_031401505.1 Planctomycetia bacterium | reverse complement strand
CTCTGCGGCCGCGAAGGAGCGGATCGCCCAGCCCGGGCCGCACGGGCGACCTCGCCGAACGACAGGCTCCGGGACCTGCGCAGCCCGGTCCGCGCGATGAGTTCGCCACGCGAGCAGGGGCCACCCTTTTTTTCACTTCGTGAAAAAAAGTGGCCCCTGCGGGGATACCGCAGGGGCCGAGTTCAGACCGAGGGGACTTGTGAGATTAGGGATGTGGTGGAAGTTTTACTTGCAGGGCAAAACCCCAGCCTGAACCGAAGACGCAGCAAGGAGCACCGAGGCTGCGCATCCCTACGCGGTGCCTCGTATTCCGAGCTGCCTCGAAGATGTCAATGCCGTCCACAGGCGTCGGCTCGTTTCTATCGGCCGTGCCCCCCGGTGGACTGAAGGCCGTCGCCGCAAGTCCGCGCCGACACGCATGTTGCGAATTCTGAACGTGCCGACGCACGAGCCTTCACGTCGCGCCGTCGCGACTCAACTCCGCACGAACGCCCCCGCGGCGAGAGCCCGTTCGACCCCATTCGTGTCGTCGCGAACTTCAGTCCACCGCACGAACGCCGCGTCCGCGGCGGTCGACGGATCGATGAGGCGGAGCACGTCCGACGCCGCTTCGATGCGCGCGGCGAGGTCGGTCCCGGGCGTTGGCACGATGCGGTTGGCCGCGAGCGCCTTCAGATAGCGCTCGCCGTCTTCCGTCAGCGCCGGGTCGTCCGAGAGCGCGCCGGTCCCCGACCCGACTTCGATCAGTTCCACGGGAATCGCGCACGCACAGAGCGCGACCAGCACGCGGAGAAACTCGGTGGCCTCGCCGGTGTCCACCCTCGAGACCGCGACGATCGCGAGCACGTGCTTCACGCGAACACCGTCCACAGACGGGCGTCGGGGCCCGCGTCCGACAGGAAGTTCGTCAGGCTCGACCACGTCACGGTTGCCGGAACGGTCGACGGCTCGACGCGCCGAAGCCGGGCGCTGCGCGAACACAACGACGTGTGAACGCCAGCGTCGGCGAGTCGGAGCATCGTGTCGGTGGTCAGGAAGTCGAGCCCACCCTCGCTGAACAGAACCCAAACGGACGTCCCCCGGTCGGCCTCGAGAATCGCCTCGGCGACCAGTCGACGGGCGACGCCGGACCCGGCCGCCACGATCAATCGGACGGGAGGGAGCACGAGGGAGGGAGACCGATGAGACGTCATCACGCACGGCGAGCGTAGCCGCTTCGGGCCGATTCGCGGCCTCCCGGCGCCGATTCCGGGGCCAAGTCCGGGCGTGGTACCGTCCGGTCGGGCGGGTCGATTTCGCGGATTCCGCGGTCGATTTCTCAGACTTCTACTTGGCGGGTGGGCTGGTCCTCGAGGATCCGGATCGAGCGTTGGTCCGGGACCTCGCGTCCGACGACCCCGCCGTGCGTCGGCGGGCGCTCGGAGATCTATTCGACCGCCACCAGTCCCGGGTGTTCAACACCGCGTACCGGGTGCTCGGGTCGGCCGTCGACGCGCAGGATCTCACCCAGGAGGTCTTTCTCCAGATCGCCGACCGCATCAAGGGGTTCCGCGGCGACTCGAGCCTGACATCGTGGGTCTATCGGATGACGGTGAACCTCGCGATCGACGCGCGGCGTCGCCGCTCGCGACGGCCTTCGGTCGGTCTTGGGGCGTCGTCGGAAGCAGACGGCGATGTCCACGACCCGTCGGAAGCCCGTCCCGGTGTCACAGGAACGGCCGTCGATCCGGCCGAGGCGGCGCTGCGGCTCGAGCGGGAGGCGAAGGTGCGCGACGCGCTCGACGAGTTGTCACCCAAGCTGAAGGCCGTCGTCGTACTCCGCTACTTCGAGAACCTCTCGTACGAGGAACTCGCCGAGGTGCTCCAGACGAGCATCGGAACCGTCAAGTCACGGTTGAACCGGGCCCACTCGGCGCTCGAGCGCGTCCTCGGTGCCGCTCGTACGGGGTAGCGTCGCCGTCGTGAATCGCTATTCCGCGGGAACGACGTCGTCGATCGACGTCACGATGCGATCGATGATCTTGTACGCGACCGCTTCGTCGGCGCTCATCCAGTAGTCGCGCGACAGTTCCTTCTCGATCTGCTCGACGGGGCGCCCCGTTTCCCGGGCGTAGAGGTCGTTGGCCTTCTTGCGCAGCCGGATCAACTCCTTCGCCGACACCGAAATGTCGGCCGCCGACCCGCGCACCATCGTGCTCGGCTGGTGGAGCATGACGCGAGCGTGCGGCATGATCAGCCGTCGGCCACGGGCCGCGCCGAGGAGGAGAATCGTCGCCGCGCTCGCCGCCATGCCGGTCACGATCGTGTAGACGGGCGCCTTGACGAAGCGCATGAGGTCGTAGAGCGCGAAGCCGTCGTCGGCCGCGCCACCAGGGCTGTTGACGTACACCTTGATGGGCTTCTCGTTGTCCATCGCGTCGAGCAGGAGCAACTGTCCCGTCACTTCACGTGTCAATTTCGATTCGATCGGGCCGTAGATGAGGATCGAGCGCGACTTCTTGAGCCACTTCGCGGGGTCGTTGCTCTTCTTCTTCTTCGGCGTGTCGCTGGGGGCGGTCGGGGCGGTCGGCATCGAGAGGTCTCCGAGGACGACCCCGACGCTACGCGACCTCCTCGGGTCCCGCACGGATTGCCGCGGGGTGGCGAAACTATGCAGGCAGGATGGCGAATCGACCCAGCAGGCGAAACGCGGCCGCCTCGAAGCGCGCGTCCCAGCCCGGACCCGGGTCCCGGCCGCGGTCGAGCGCACTGCGTACGGCGGCCAATTCGACGACGTCCACGACCATCGACGTGACGTCTGCATCCGTGAGCGCACCCAGCGGCAGCACGCGCTCTCCGAAGCCCGCTGCCTTCGGCCACCGGCGTCCGAGCAACGCGAGCACGACCGCCACGTCGGGAGGTTTGACGGTGTCGCGCTCGGGCTTGCCCGCCGCGATCGCGTCGAGCACGTCGCCCACGCGGTGACCCGGAAAACCGGGGATCGCCTCCTCGAGCGTCGCGATCACCTCGCGCCGGACCGGCGCCTTGCGCGACGACTCGCGTGGAATGCGCTGCGCGGCGAGACGTGCGCCGGGGTCGGACAGCGACGGCGAGATGACGCGGGCGAGTTCCGCGTCGATCGCGCGAAACACGCCCATCGCGCCGATCATGCGTTCGGGCGCCGTCGTGTCGGGGAACTTCGCGGCCGCCGACAAGTAGGCTCTCACTGCACCGTCGATCGCGGGCGCCAGGGCGACGTCGGGTCGGACGCGCGCACCGACCGCCTCGGCGACGCGATCCGCCAATGTCAGGTGGAGGCCGACGGTTTCGCCGTCCTTGCCTTTCGTGCGCTCCACCAGGACGTCGTGCGCGAAGCGGAGCACGGCCCGCGCGCGTGCGGTTCGCTCCTCGCGAAGGTCGGATGCGAAGGGCGAGGGGAGTTCGGCGTCGTCCTCGGTGGCGTCCACGGCGTCGTCTTTGGTGGCGGTCCGCTCGCCGATCGAAAGTTCGATGGGCGCGGTGGGGGACGCCCGCTCGAGCCTCCAAGGCGGCGCCGCGGCCGGGACTTCGGCGCGCGCCGCGCGCAGGAGGTCCTCGAGCGCGTCGGCGCACGAGGTCAACGTCGGCGCCATCCGATCGACGGGACGGGCGCGCAATCCCGGCGGTTCGGTGGCGGTCGACGGCAGGCGATCGCAGACGGCGTCGTCCTCCACGCGCAGCAGCACGTGCGTCAAGTCGACGGCGGCGGGCAGCGGGACGATGCGCCGATCGTCGTAGAGCCGCACGAACGCATCGAGGCGTTGCGACGCGTCGGCGAGCAGACCCAGCAGCTTTCGCTGCGCCCAGGAAACGTCGATGCGACTTGCGCGTCGGCGTTCCTCGATCCCGCGCGCCCTCGCGACGCGCTCGAGTGCGCTCTCGAGCGCCACCACGAGCGGAATCTCGGTCTCTCCGCGTTCGCGGTCCCGCAACCGTCCACGCAGGACGGCGTCGATCGTCGACTGAAGGTCGGCTTCGACCTCGAGTAGCGCCGGCACGCTCTCCGCGAACGACGTCATGCCCACTCGCTCGCCGGCGTAGAAGAGCGAACGCTCCTTCGCGATCCCGACGAGGCGAAAGGCGATGCGTTTGGCCCGGTCCTTCGTGACGAAGAACTCCGGGCGCTCCGCGGGGGCGGGCTGGGGCGGCGGTCGGTCTCTCTCGGCCGGGGACATGGCCGCGATTGTGCCGGGGACGCGCGTCGACGCGTCGAAATGGGCACGACTGGGTTCGTTCACCGGTACGGTTGGAGAACGTCGCAGGAAGGTGGCTTTCGAGGACCCCGGACGGCACTCGGAGAGAGAGAACGAACCCGGGCCTGCGCAACGGCGCGGGTAGCATCCCGCGATGGCATCCGCGGCGTTGACGTCCGGTTCTTCGCGGCTCTTCCTGCTCGACGGGATGGCGCTCGCCTATCGCGCGCACTTCGGGTTCCTGAAGAACCCGCTGATGACGTCCAAAGGCATGCCCACGAGCGCGGTGTTCGGCTTCCTCCTGACGCTCGATCGCGTCCTCTCGCAGGAGAACCCCGAGCGCATCGCCGTCGTCTTCGACGCGCCCGAGCCCACGTTCCGGCATCGTGAGTACGCCGACTACAAGGCGACGCGCGAGAAGATGCCCGAAGAGCTGGTGCCGCAACTCGCCTACATCGAGCGGATCGTCAAGGCGCGCGGCATCCCGTTCCTGAAGATGCCGGGGTTCGAGGCCGACGACGTGATCGGCACGTTGTCGACCCGCGAGAGCGCGAAGGGACACGACGTCTGGATCGTGTCCGGCGACAAGGACATGGGCCAGTTGGTCGGGCCGCGCGTCAAGCTCTACAATTCGTTGAAGCCCGGTGCGGCGGAGGCGGAACTGGTCGACGAAGCGGGCATCCTCGCGCGTTGGGGCGTGCCGCCGTCGAAGGTGATCGACGTGCTCGGATTGATGGGGGACGCGAGCGACAACGTGCCCGGCGTGCCGGGCGTCGGCGAGAAGACCGCGTCGAAGCTGATCATCGAGCACGGGTCGCTCGAGGCGGTGCTCGCGGCGGGACCCACGCTGGCGCAGAAGAAGTTGTCCGAGCGGCTGGTCGAGCACGCGGACCTCGCGCGCTTGTCCAAGCGCCTCGTCACGATCGACTGCGCGGTGCCGATCGCGACCGACTGGGACGATCTCGCGCGGCGGCCCATCGATGCAGCGATGCTCCGATCGGCGTACGGCGAGTTGGAGTTCACCGAGAAACTCGCGGCGCTCGGCGGCGCCGGGCTCCCCGAGGGAGCGCCCGCGGGCGTCGAATCCGCGACGGGACCGGCGTCCGACGCCCGGCGGTATCGCGCCGTCGAGACGGTGAAGGAACTCGACGATCTCGTCCGGGCGTTGAAGGCCACGAAGGGCAGGGGCGGATTCACGCTCGATACCGAGACGACGTCGATCCATCCGACGCAGGCGGAACTGGTCGGACTCTCGTTCTCGTGGGCGAAGGACGAGGCGTGGTACGTCCCCGTAAATCGCGATCCGCCGATGTTCGGGGGCGAGGCGACGCGCGCGAAGGCGGAGGGCTCGCTCTTCGACGAGGAGGGCCCGCGCAGCGGCGACCTCGAGGCCGTGCTCGATCGCCTGCGGCCGGTGCTCGAAGACGCGTCGATCGAGAAAACCGGCCAGAACGCGAAATACGACACGATCGTGCTGGCGTGCCAGCAGCCCCGCGGCGTCGACGTGCGCGGCGTCACGTTCGACACGATGATCGCGTCGTGGTGCCTGCGCCCCGATGCACGCACGCACAATCTCGACGCGATGTCGCTCGAGCACCTCTCGGTCACGAAGATCCCGACCAGCGCGCTGCTGGGCGTCGGGAAAACGCAGATCACGATGCGCGAGGTGCCGATCGAGAAGGTGTCGACCTACGCCTGCGAGGACGCCGACTGCACGCACCGGCTGCGCGGACTCTTCGAGCCGAGGCTGACCGATGCGGGGCTCGATCGTGTGTTCCACGAAGTCGAGATGCCGTTGCTTCCGGTCCTCGCGCGCATGGAGCGCACGGGCATCCGCGTCGACCCCGACGCACTGCGGCGCATGAGTCTCGTGCTCGAGGAGCGCGCGACGAAGCTCGAGGGGGAGATCCACGCGGCGGCGGGCGAGGTCTTCAACCTGCGCAGCAACGCGAAGATCGGGGAGCTGCTCTTCGACAAGTGGAAACTCCACGAGATCGCGGGGCGCAAGCGCGCGCGCCGCACCGAGAAGGGCACCGGCTACTCGACCGACGAGCGCACGCTGCTCGAGTTGGCGCCGTATCACCCGCTGCCGAGCAAACTGGTCGACTGGCGCATGCTCACGAAGTTGAAGAGCACCTACGTCGATCCGCTGCCGGAGGCGGTCAACCCGCGCACCGGTCGCATCCACACGACGTTTCACCAGACGGGCGCCGCGACGGGGCGGCTCTCGTCGTCGGACCCGAACCTCCAGAACATCCCGGCACGTGGCGACGAGGGGCGGGCCATCCGAGCGGCTTTCGTGCCCGAGCCCGGCTGGAAACTCCTGTCGGCCGACTACAGCCAGATCGAATTGCGCCTGTTGGCGCACCTGGCGAATGACCCGGGCCTGCTGGCGGCGTTCCGCGCCGGCGAGGACATCCACCGCGCGACGGCGGCGAAGGTCATGGGGGTGCCGCTCGAGGCCGTGACGTCCGAGATGCGCGGCCGGGCCAAGGCGATCAACTTCGGCATCGTCTACGGGATGGGGGCGATGAGCCTCTCGCAGCAGATCAAGGTGACGATGGCGCAGGCGGAGGAATTCATCGAGAGCTACTTCCGCATCTATCCGAACGTGCGTTCCTACGAGGAGCGCGTGGTCGCCGAGGCCCGCAAGACGGGCTCGGTCACGACGTTGATGGGGCGGCGCCGTCCGCTGCCGACCATCAACGACGACGACCAGCGCATCCGCAGCTCGGCCGAGCGCGTGGCGGTCAACACGCCCATCCAGGGGACGGCCGCCGACCTCATCAAGCTGGCGATGATCCGCATCGACCGGCGCATGACCGACGAGAAGTATCGGGCCCGGATGCTGCTCCAGGTCCACGACGAGTTGGTCTTCGAAGTGCCGAAGGACGAGGTCGATCGGCTGACGACGATGGTCAGGGCCGAGATGGCCGGCGCGCTCGAAGTGTCGGTGCCGATCGTCGTGGACGTCGGTTGCGGCGACAACTGGGCGGAGGCTCACTGAGGTTTTCTCGGAAGTGTCTGACACTTTTGAGAAAACCTTGCGGTCGTCAGATGTCGACGACGATCGGCGGTTGGACGGGCTTGTAGCTCCGGTTGCACGTGCTCGCGTTGACGAACGTCGTACCGTCCTTCACGACGAGGCCGTACGCCTCGTGGATGTGGCCGAACACGTGCACCTTCGGACGCACGCGGGCGATGGCGTCGAGTAGATCGGCGCAACCGACGTCCATGCCCGCCGCGGTCCGATCGAGCACGCCCGCCGGTGGCCCGTGCGTGACGAGGACGTCGATCCCGGCGGGAATCCGGTCCCACCGCGCCCGGATCGCGGGTCCTCGATCGAGGTTGAACGCCCAGTCGAAGAAGCGCGGCTGCCAGGGCGACCCGTAGAAGCGCACGGAGTCGATCGTCGCTTCGGAATCCTCAAGATAGACGAGGTCGCGGAGCAGGGCGACGGCTTCCCTCGGCTCGTGCTCGAAGGCGAAGTCGTGGTTGCCCGCGATCACGACCTTCGTGCGGTGGGGGAGGGAGCGCAGCCACGCCGCCTCCTGCGCAATCTGGGGCAGCGTGCCCATGCTCGTCAGATCCCCGGCGTGGACCAGCACGTCGCCATCGGGGACCACGGCGTCTCGCCCGCGTCCGTGGGTGTCGCTCACGCAGACGATTCGCATGGCCGGGAGCGTAATCGCCCGGGCGATTGCGTCCCGAGACATGGGGTATCCTTCGGGGATGGCCTCCAAGCGCAAGCCGTCCGACGACTCCGGTCCGACCAAGCCCGAGCCGAAGCGTCGAAAGAAATCGAAGCCGGTCGTGCTCGGCATCCTGGGCGTCGGCTTCGACGGCAAGGACGGCCACACCCGCATCACGAAGGGCGAGGATTTCGTCCTCTTCGGCGGCAGCGCCGAGACGCACGAGAAGATGCAGGACTTCACGATTCGGCTGACCGAGAAGCTCCACAAGAAGGGCAAGCGGATTCGCGACGCCGAGCCGAAAGAGATTCGCGACATCGCGGAAGATCTCGGGTCCTGAGCCGCCGGGTCGGGCGGCGCCTTCGCCCGATGGACGACCTCCTTCACCTGACCGCCGCCCACGTGCGCCGCGTCCCGTGGAAGAACGGGCGAGGCGTGACCGACGAACTCCTCGTCCGTCCGACGGGCGCGACCTTCGAGGCCGGCGACTTCGACGTGCGCATCTCCCGGGCGACCGTCGCCGCTTCGGATCCGTTCTCCTCGTTTCCCGGCTTTGACCGAATCCTCGTCGTCACGGCCGGCGCAGGGCTCCTCCTTTCGCACGAGGGCGCGTCGACGAAGGCGCACGTCGGACGTCTCGAGCCATATGCCTTCTCCGGCGACGACTCGACGGCGGCGACGCTCCTCGACGGCGCCGTGACCGATTTCAACGTGATCACGCGACGCGGCGGCGGCCCGGTCGAGGTTCGGGTCATTCGTCCGCGACCCGGTTCGGCGCTCGAACCCTTTCCGACGGGCGACGCCTTCGTTCACGCGCTCGTTGGCACGCTCGACGTCCAAGTCGAATCGACCGCATCCGGCGGCGAGCATCGGGTGCGACTGGCGCCGGGCGAAAGCGCCTTCGCGCGCGACGTGCACGAGGGTG
>JANNRO010000535.1:0-5391 GCA_031401505.1 Planctomycetia bacterium | reverse complement strand
CCCGGGTCTCCGTCACTCGGGACGTCACCCCATCGCGCGCTCGCGACGACGTCGTCGTGCCCCTCCGCGCGGACTTCGATGGACAGCCCGATGATGTCGTTCGTCAGAAGCCCTCGAACACGAAGCCGGCGCGCATGCCCGGGGACCGCCGTCAATCCGATCTTTGCCTCCCGTCCGGATTCGATCAGCACGTCGGCCGATGCTCGGGCCGTCGGCGGCGTTCCCCACGGCCACGCGTCGGCGACGATGCGATAGCGACCGGGAGGCAACTTGGCGAAGCGAACGGGCCCGTCCCGCTCGGGCCGTGCCCAGACGGCACCCCGCGCGCTCTCCGCCCGGATCGAGCCGCCCGATCGCACGAGTCCATCGGCTCCGTGCAGAGTGACGACCAATGAGCCCGGCGGATCGAGGCGGACTTCGCCGAGATCGAGGATCTGTCCGGGTGCGAGCCGGACACGTCCCAAGGGAACCGTCCCGAAGCCGACGGCCGACAGTGAGACCTCGTACCGGCCGGGCTGGAGGAGCTTGCTCTCGAGCCTGCCGGTCGCCATGTCGAGCGAGAGATTGACCCCGGTTCCCGTTGCGGGCATCGCCCATACGCGGGCCCCGTCGGGAATCGGACCGTCGAGAACCGTGATCTTGCCGGCGATTCTGGCAGTCGGTCGATCCCTTTCGCGCAGCGTGAACGTCACCTCGTCCGGGCCCGTATGGACGTCGCGCAGACGAGCACTGGCCTGGAACTCGTCGCCGTCGGGATCCGTCACGAACACCTCGTACGTGCCCCAATCGCCGACCTCGAGCACGGCGCGCCCTTCCGTATCGGTCGTCGACTGCGTCTTGGCCGTCGGGTAGTTCGGCGTGCGGGCGAAGACGACACGACGGGCGATCGGCGACCCCGTCTCGTCGACGAGACGGACGAGAATCCGCGCCCGCGGATGGAGCACGATCTGCACGCCGGAGTCGGACGAATCCGGAATTCCACCAGGGCCGGAGCCGATGCCGCCGCGGCCCTTGGTGTCGTGCGTCGCTTCCCAGGTTTCTGAACGTCGTGTCGGTAGATCGTCGATCCGAAATCGGCCTTCTGAATCCGTCGTCGTGATCCAGCACCAAACCGGATCCCGCCAGGAAAAGCTGTTTGAGACCGTAGCCCCCTCGACGGGCGCTCCGACCTCGTCCACGACCACGCCTACGAGCGCCGTCGACACCGGAAGTTCGATCGTCCACTCGGTTACGGTCGGGGCAACGACCAACTCGAGGACCGATCGATAGGCCCCGTGCCCGGGAGCTCGGACAGTCACGTACTGCTTGCCCGAGGGGAGGCCGTCGAGTTCGAACGTGCCGTCCGCCGCCGTGAACGCGAGGAACGGGAGCGACGCCGATCCCTGCGTCCCGTCGGGCAAGTCCGCGGGCATGCCCATCGACGTGCCGATCTGAATGAGCGCTGCCGCAACGGGCGCATGGGCGACGTCGGTCACTCGACCGCGCACGGACGCACCATCTGTGCCGAGGGCCAGCCGAACGACCTCGGTCTTCCCAGCTCCCAATTGAAGATGCCGACATGCCGACGGCGCGTGGCCCGAAGCCCGCGCCGAAATCGTCGCGTAGCCGGCGACGTCCTCTACCGCGAATCGCCCGTCTGCTTTCGTCCGCGTCACGGCCGACATGCCGTACGACCGCGTCGACTCCGAGTCGATCCAGATCTCGGCGCCAGTGACGGGCGTTCCTGACGCATCGACGACGACCCCTTCGACATTCACACCCCGCGCCATTCGGATCGCGACCTGGATGAGTTCCCCTCCCTTCACGTCCACGTACTTCGCGGGACCGCGCGCCGCGCGCACGAAGAGTTTGCCGGGTTCGAGTCCATCGGAGCGTGCTCGGCCGTCGGCGCCTGTACGGGCGAAGCGGTAGTCGAGTCGCGTCGGGTCGCCGCGCGGGACGAGCACGAACGGCTCATCGACCAACGGTGCCCCGTCCCGGGCCAGCAGGCGCACCTCGATCGATCCCTTGCTGGTGTCCGTCGTGACAGCCGTCGAGTCCGACGACAGATCGACAGGCGCCCGCGGTCGCAGGTCCGGGCGTGACGCGAGCGAGGGGTCGAGCGACTCGAGTTCGACCGGGCCGGCCGTTCGAGCGATCGTTGGGGTTGTTCCTCCACCGCCTCGAGCGACGATCACGTAGGACGTCCCCCCCACCAGAAGCAGAAGCGCCGCCGCGACACCGATCGCCTTCTTGCCCACGAGGATTCCTCCGACGACGAGCCCGATCGTTCCTACGCCCGCCGTCGCGGCGACCTCGCGACCCACCGCGGTCGCGCGAGCCAGGACGATGCGCCGAACGGCCACGATCCCGACGGCCGCACCCGCAAAACCCGTCCCCGCAAGGAGTGCTCCCGGCACGATTCGGCGCACGCGTTCGATGCCACGGTGCAGGTGGGAGCGCACCGTCGCCGGTGGCATCGAGAGCGCCAGTGCGATTTCGGCCGGTTCGAGTCCGTGCCGATACCGAAGCACGAGGATGCTCCGCTCGGGATCGTCGAGTTCGTCGATCGCCGATCCCGCGACGATCGCTTCCTCCCGGCGCTCGGCGGCCGCGACCGGCCCCTCGGGCTCGGTCGGCACGAACTGCGTCGGATCGGCCGTACGGGCCGCCTTACGCGACGCCTCCTTCGCGTGATTGGCGAGGATGCCGAGCAACCAGGGCAAGAGCCGCCGGGATCGGTCCCACGTCGACGCCGATTCGATGGCGGTCATGAAGGTGCGCTGGAGGAGGTCCTCGGCGGCCGACGCGTCACGGGTAAGGTGCGATGCAACCCGCAGAATCTCGGCCGCCGTTGCATCGAACACGATCGCCAACGCGGCCGGATCTCCCGTTCGACGGAAGCGATCGAATCGGCGTTCGAGGGCGCGAAGCGTCATCACCCCATTCTTGACCCAACCGGGGATCCCGTTGCAGCGATCTCCCGACGCTCGACTCACACTCGCCGCGTCGGCGCGGGGTGATCGCGTCGTCTGGTACGGTTCCCCGCAACCGGCGTGACCTCGACGAAATGAACCGACCGACAGCGAAGCGCATGCTGAGGCGCGGGCGCCGAGCCCTCGTAACGGGAGTGCTCCTGCTCGGCGTCGGCTGCGGGGGAGGGATCTCGTCGCCGCCCCCCCACGTGGGCATGCCGATCGGAACCCTGGCGCCGGCGTTCTTGTTGCCCGACGTCAACCCGGCGTCCGTCCTGTTCGCGACCGACGTGGCACCCAGCCAGTACGTGGGATCGGCGTCGGCCTGGTACTTCGGCCACGCGACCTGAGGGTACTGCCGTAGCCAGTTCGGCTACCTCGATCAGATGAAGGGCGAGATCGACCTGATGCTCGCGCCGGTCGCGGTTGACATCCTCGGCGTCAACGCCCCGGGGCACGAGTCGGGCAACTCGCTCATGTACACGGGGCGCGTGCTCCCGTGGCTTCAAGACGACGACGCGCAGGATGCGTGGGTCCTCTGGAGCGTCGACTACCGGGACGTGATCATCCTCGACCCGCTGAACCAAGTCTTTGCGATCTACAACCTGACCACACACGATCTCGCCGACCCGGTGAACTACGCCGAACTGAGGGCGCTCCTCGTCGCCGCGACGGGACCGTAGTTCACCTCGCGCAAGGTTTTCTCGGAAGTGTCTGACACTTTTGAGAAAACCTTCGTGGCGAGGGGGGCGGCGACTACTTCGGAAAGAACTCTTCGAGGAGGGTCAGATTCGGGAAATCGGCGGTCAGGTTCAGGTAGGCCGCGTCGCTCGACTTGATGATCCCCATCGCACGGGGCGTGAACGGGGTCGCGGACGCGGCGACGAGAATGTGCGTCCCGTCGGTGCTCCACTCGAATTGCTGGACGTCTTCGTTGACCGACACCTCGGTCGTCAACTGAACGATCGCCGAGGTGGGGATGATCGACACGAAGAGGTCGCGGACGTCGTCGACGTCGTCGTCGGCCGTGAACACCAGCGTCGTGCCGTTGGGCGCCCACGCGAACGACTCGACGTTTCCCGCCGGCTCGAGTTCCATCGAGCGCTTGAGCGTCAACGTCGTGGTCGGGCTCACCGTGTAGAGCTCGAACACCTCGAACGTGTCCACATCGGCCGTGTAGGCGATCAGGCTTCCGTCGGGGGACCAGGCGAACTGGGCGACCTGGCGTCCGATTGCATTCGCGCGCAGGATCGCTTCCGATCCGCCGATTGCGAGATTCGTCACGAGGTCGGCGGAGCCGACGATGATCTTGACCACGCGCCACGCGAGCCGCGTCGACGTCGGCGACCACGCGAGATCGGAGCAGATGGCGGTCGCAGCGGCCGAGCCGACCTTCGTGACCCCGCCACCCGCCGTCGGGCTGACGTAGACCTCGAACGCGTTGTCGGTGTCCTGGTCCGCGACGTAGGCGATCTTCGTCGAGTCGGGCGCCCAGGCGAACGAGTCGACGCTCTCGCCAGCGCCGATCGGGGTGCTGTGGGTCACGAGCCCGGTCCCGTCGGGTAGGCAACTCATGAGTCGCTTGTCGCCGCCGCCCGCGGGATCGAAGCGATAGGCGATGCGACCCCCGTCGGGGCGCCACGCGTAGTCGGCCTCGAAGTCGGCGCTCGTCAGCGAGCCTTGCGGAATGTCGGCCAGCGTCCAGTTCGTGCCCTCGGCGTCGACGAGACGGACCTGAATCAGGGTGTCGGTCGTCGCGTCGCCGAAGAAGGCCAGCCGATGACCGATCGGACTCCACCGGAAGGAGAGAACGTCGCCATTGGCGACCACCGCCCCCGAGACCATCACGGGTGCGCCGCCGGCGGCCGGGACGGTCCACATCTCGAAGCGCGTCGAGGCGGTCGTGTCGGCGCGGTAGCCGACGTAGAGACCGTCCGCCGACCAGGCGATGTCGTCTTCGACTTCGCCCGAGGCGTGATTCGAGAGTTTCGCGACGACGCCGCTCGCGACGTCGGTGACGTACAGTTCGAAGTGCTCGTTCACGTCGCGGTCGGCCACGAACGCAAGCTTCGTGCGCGCGGGGTTCCACGCGAACGCGTGCACCGCGGCCGTGCCGACGAGCCCGCCGCTGACGACGCGAACGTTGTTGCCGTTGGTGTCGCCGACCAGCAATTCGGGCACGTTCGACGTCCGCGCGTCGGCGATGAACGCGACGACGTCGGGACCGACGCCTCCTCCCCCGCCGCCCCCACCACCACCTCCCGCGCCGCCTCCGCAGGCCGAGGTCAGGAGCAGGGCGGCTGACAGTACGAACGCGTGCTTCACGATGCGTCTCCTCAGGTCGTCGGCCGGCGCGCGACCTGCGCCGCCGTCCGTATGGGAGGGATGCCCGAGGGACCGAAACCTTGATCGCGAGGCGTTTCGCACCGGGGGGGGC
>JANNRO010000534.1:0-2455 GCA_031401505.1 Planctomycetia bacterium | reverse complement strand
GTGGTCCCCCCAAACGCTTTACGTTCAGTTCCGGCTACGCACGGGTGTTTTCCGGTCTCTTCCGGTTTCGGGCCCCGGGCGTCTTCGCAAACGACACAGCAACCCCATCTAGCTCATCACGAATAAGCGAATCAGACGTGGCGGGAGAGCAAGGGAATCGAACCCTCCCGACCCCCCTCGCGAGGGGTCGCAGCGGTTTTGAAGACCGTGGGGGCCACCAGGCCGCCATCCTCTCCCGTGAGGCAGGGCAACAACCTACGACGTCCGGGCCCGGGCGCAAGGGGCGACTGCTTACTAGATTGCTTACTTACGGATCTGGGACGGGGATGAAACGAAAACGTCAGGCCGCGAAGGCATCCCGATAAACGTCGGACGCCTGGGTGTCCCACCACGCAAATCGGCAGTACGGCTGCCGAATCTCGCGGTTGGGTTCGAAGCGCCGAGCGCTCCGCGGGACGCCCGCGTCTCGTCTCGGACTCCACTCTCGAGACCGCTGTGCCTGGGCAAGGAAGGATGGTTGAGGTCGTTGCCCACCCCGCTCCCGAGGTCAGTCCGCCGGTGCGACCTTCGAGTCTGCGATGCGCGTTCGTCACCGCGCGAGCGGCGTGACGCACGTGTCCCGACGGGCCTCGGCGTTCACTTCGCGTCCGGCACCAAGGGGAGCGCCTTGAAGTCTTCGACGACCTTCGCGACGGCCTTCGCGCGCTCCGCCGGGTCCTTCGTCTTCTCGGCCGTCTCGAGTTGCGCCTTGCCCGCCGCCGTGATCGACGTCAGTCGCGCGTCGATCGCTTCCTTGAGCGGCACCGGGGCCGTCTTGCCGGCGTCGCGCGCGGCGACCGCTTGGATGACCGCCGTCTTCCATGCCCCATCGAACTCGGCGTCGGTGGACGCCTGGAGCGCGGCGCGGATCTTCAACCAGTCGGCGCGAGCCAGCGTCGGACCGTGCTTCTTCTGCTCGGTCTCGTACGCAGCCCGGAACTCCTTCATGCTCGCCTTCTTCAACTCGACGAGAATGTTCGAATTGGACGCATCGATGACGCCGGACCAAGGCGTCGACGTCGGATAGAGGATCCGCTTCTCGAGCTCACCCCGGAGCGAGTACATCTCGTCGGCGGTGAACATCGGGAAGTCCTTGAACACCTCGACCTTCGCGCCGTCGCGCGTCACCTCGACCATCGGCTCGGGCTTGGACTGATCGGGATCGAGGCTGTACGCGAAGACGTGGATCGTCTCGTCATTCGCCCACTTCACATACTCAGGATTCCGAAACACCGACCGGTGTATGCCTTTGCAGGGGCCTCAAGTGCTTCCGTGGGAGTGCACGTAGACGAGGACGTTGCGCTGCGCCGCCTCTTCGAACGCTTCCGCGACCGAAATCACCCATTGGATCTCGGTGCCCTTGTACGCCGGCTCCGAGTCCTTCGCGGGGGCGGGCCTGTCGGTCGGCTTCGTACCCGGGGGCGGCGTCGGCGGATCGCCGGCCGTCGCCAAGCGGATGACCGGGACCACGACCACGACCACGCACAACGCGAGCGACGGCAACCGCATGATGAAACTCCAAGTCACAAAAGAAAACGGCGGGCGAACTCCGAAGAGTCCGCCCGCCGTCGAGACATCTACGTGCGAGAACCGATCAAGCCGCCTTCGCCTTCAGGTCGTAGAGGGCGGTCTTGCGGTCGGTGGCCTTCTTCTCACGCTCGTCGAGTTCGGAGCGCTTGGCCGCGAGTTCCTTCGTGTCGGCCGACGTAGCCTTGGCGCCGAGACGCTTGTCCTTCTCGTCGAGGACCTTGCGCTCGTTGCTGATCTTGTCGAACTCGATCAACACCGACTTCAAGTCCTTGACGACGACGTCCAAGTCCTGCTTGTAGAACTTGTTGGCGGTCGCCTTCATGGTCGACCACACCTCACCGAGCTTCAACGCGCCGCCCTCGAGGGGCTTGACGGTCTTCAGGTCGGCGGTGACGTAGATGATCCGCGGAACTTCCTTGCCGCCCTTTTCGGCGAGCAACGGATCGGCCTTCGCGGCCTCCGGGGACATCTTCACGGCATGGAACGCATGGGTGCCGAGCTTGATGCGGTCGTCGTCGAGGATCACCTTTTCGACGACATCAAACCCGGTAGCCGAAGCGCCATCCGTCACATAGATGAAATACGGCTTGTCCGGCGTGAAGACCGCGTCGGCTTCCGGAGCAACTTCCGGATCGACCGGTGCGCTCGCGGTTTCGCTCGTAATGACAGGGGCCGCCTTCGCCTTGGCAGGCTGGGGCATCTTGTCCAACGCTTCCCAATTGATCGTCAACTCGGCCATACTGGCCGCAGAACGACCTCAGCAACCACCGACAGCCGGCGAGGGGTTGACGACGAACGTCGCCAGTCCCAGCAAACCGACCGTCGCGATGAGCAACGGCTTACGCATGTAGAGTCTCCTGGCCGAGAACTGCTCCCAGCCGACGCT
>JANNRO010000533.1:0-1775 GCA_031401505.1 Planctomycetia bacterium | reverse complement strand
CGGCGGCTCGCGGGATCTGGCGACGTCGGCCCGCATCGTCGCGGCGACGAACGTCGATCTCGTCGAACGCATCCGTCGGGGCGCGTTCCTGCGCGACCTGTACGATCGGCTGACGTTCGAGACGATCGAAGTCCCGCCGCTGCGGGCGCGCAAAGGCGACGTCGCCGTGCTCGCCCGGCACTTCCTCGTCCAGTTTGCACGCGAGATTCCCTCGTTGAAGGGCAAGCGTCTCTCGGATGGCGCGATCGACGCGCTCGAACGCTACCGGTTCCCCGGAAACGTGCGGGAACTGAAGAACGTCATCGAGCGCGCGGCCTACCGCGAGACGGAAGACGAGATCACGCCGTCCGACATCGGCATGCTGGGTGTCTGTGACGACTCCGACTCGTCCGACTCGTTCGACGCGCGCGTCACCGACTACAAGCGGCGCCTGATCGTGGAAGCCCTCGCCGAGGCGCAGGGAAACGGTGCCGAAGCGGCGCGATTGCTCGACCTCTCGTACGACCAATTCCGGTACCACCACAAGACGCTCGTCGCTCCCCCGCCGCGCGCCGCGCGAAAGCGCCGATAGGCGCCGGCTGCCCCGCCGAACGGCGACACGCCCTTTCATGTGATTCGGGGGGCGGGTAGCGTTCGTCCGTTCGGACCTCACCCTCGGAGTTCCCCATGCACATTCTCTGGACCCTGCTCGTCGGCGCCATCATTGGCTGGGCGGCCGGCGCGATCATGAAGACCGGCGGGCAGATGGGCCTGCTCGCCAACATCGTCGTGGGCATCGTCGGCGCTCTGCTCGGCCACTTCCTCGCGCCGATGATCGGCGTCGGGGCGGAGAGTCAACTCGGAAGCCTCATGATCTCGCTCGGCGGCGCGGTCGTCCTGATCATCGCGCTGCGGGCGCTGGGTGTGTTCAAGTAGGACGCGGACCCGCGCCCGACGACGACACCCCCGTATGACCGAAGCCACCCGCCCCGCGCGCGGTCTCGCTGAGCGCGGCCACGGGGGCCCACTGCGCGCGAACGACCGGCGCGAAGACCAACTGCGCGATGCGGGCGCCGCGTTCGATCCGCACGGGTTCGGTCCCGAGGTTCATCAGGATGACGCCGACTTCGCCCCGGTAGTCGGAGTCGATCGTCCCCGGGGCGTTGGGCACGACCAGTCCCTGCTTCAGCGCCCAACCGCTCCGCGGTCGCACCTGGGCTTCGAACCCTTCCGGGACCGCGATCCGAATTCCGGTCGGGACCAGCGTCCGCGCGCCGGGCGACAGTTCATAGGCTCCGGTGATCGCGGCGACGAGGTCCATGCCCGCGGCGCCGGGCGTCGCGTAGGCCGGGAGCGGCAGATCCCGGGCGTGAGCCAGCACTTCGATCTCGACGCGAATCGCCATGGACACCCTCCGCACCGCTTCGGAGCGCTCCGGAGCGTAGGACGTCGGGGTGACGCGAGTCACAGGCGGGGCCGCCCGGCGGCCGGAATCGATGGAACCGCGCCCCCAGCCCGTTCGTCCTTCGTATGCCCCCCGCCGCCCCCCCCCTTTTCCGACGACCGCCACCGTTTCCGTGCCTCACACCCCGATTTCGTGTTCAATATCCGTCCTCCGCGGGTGCCTGCGCGCCCGTGAGGTTCGAGCTTTCAGTCCGGCTACCGATCGCCCGCGATTCGCGGGAGTGAGTTGCGCCCGGTCCGAGTCGAGAACGACGCATCGCAGGATGGACCGCGACCGCGCGGTATGTGCCGCTTGTTCGACGAAAGCCAGTTCGTGGCCGATCTGTTCGCGG
>JANNRO010000532.1:0-2560 GCA_031401505.1 Planctomycetia bacterium | reverse complement strand
GTCACGACCTTGCCGACCCGAGTTCCCAGCACGTCACGCACGGTCGATTGGGCGACGGGATCCGCGTCCGCGAACCCGTTGTCCTTCATCCACTCGTCGGAATAGAACTTCGAGATGTAGGAGCGACCGCCGTCGGGGAGGATCACGACGATCGTCTTGCCGACGCCGAGTTCCTTCGCCATCTGGACGGCCACGTGGACCGCGGCGCCCGACGACCCGCCCGCGAGGATGCCCTCCTCGCGCGCGAGCCGCCGCGCCATCGAGAACGACTGCGCGTCGTTGACCTGACGGACCTCGTCCATCACGGTCAGGTCCATCGCGCCGCAGATCATGTCCTCGCCGATGCCCTCGACCTTGTAGACGTGCGGCTCCGACATCTTCCCGGTGGTGAACAGCGCGTGATAGACGCTCCCGATCGGATCGACGCCGACGTTCTTGATGAGCGGGTTCTTCTCCTTGAAGAACTTGCCGACACCGCTCATCGTGCCGCCGGTGCCGATGCCGGCCACGAACACGTCGAACTTCCCGCCCGTCTGCTCCCAGATCTCGGGGGCGGTCGTGACGTAGTGGGCTTCGATGTTGTCCGGGTTGTGATACTGGTTCAGGTAGAACGAACCCGGCGTCTCGGACGCGATGCGCTTGGCGACCGAGTAGTACGACTCGGGCGAGTCGGCCGCGACGTTGGTCGGCGTCACGATCACGCGGGCGCCGAACGCCTTCAGCGTGTCCTGCTTCTCCTTCGACATCTTGTCGGGCATCGTGAAGACGCACTTGTAGCCCTTGACGGCCGCCGCGATCGCGACGCCGACGCCGGTGTTACCGCTCGTGTTCTCGACGATCGTCGCCCCGGGCTTCAACTTCCCGGCCTTCTCGGCCTTCTCGATGATGTGGAGCGCCATGCGGTCCTTGATGGCGCCGCCCGGGTTCATGTACTCGAGTTTGACCAGCACGGTCGCGGACCGGGGTGCGACCACCCGGTTCAGTTTCACGAGCGGCGTGTCGCCGATGGCGGAGAGGACGTTCTGGTGAATCGACATGGGGCGGGCTCGCGGACCGGGGGACGCGTGAGGATACGGGGACCGGGCCGGAAACGGCGCGCGGACGGGAGAGGGCCTTATCGGCCCAAAGGGCCAGGGGAGAGGGAAGGGGGCGGTAGGATGCGTCGCATGTGGCGCGAGCGGTTCCTGTTCCTCGGCATCGGCGTGCTGATCGGCGCGCTCGGGTTCACGCTGGGACGCGGGCGTCCGGCTGCGGAGCCCGCCGCCCCGGCCGATGGCTCGGTCGCGACGATCGCCGAACTGAGGCAGCGCATCGCCGCGCTTGAGTCACACGCGCCGCGTCCGCCCGAGCTCGCGGCTCTCTCTCTCTCTCGACCGGTCGAGCCCACTGAGCCCGACGCCGGGATGACCGAGGCGGGTGGTGACCCGAAGGGAACCGGCGCCGAAGCGTCCGCAAGTCCCACGGCAGAGGCGCCGGCTCCGATCGGCCCGACTCGCATCACGCTGCTGGGTTCAAAGGATCGGCCCGTCTACCTGGATGCGTGGGTCGCGACATCGACGCAGGTCGCCGCGCCGGAGTGGAGCGCAACCACGACCGATGACAAGCTCCGCTACGGAACGGACGAAGAAAAGGCAAAGGCGCTCGATGTGCTGCGCTCCGTGACGTCAAAGGACTACCTACCCGTCGCTCAGCGTGCGCTCGAGGCGAGCACCGACGATGCCCGGACGCGGGAACTGATCGGGACCCTCGCTAGGTTGAAGGACCGTCCGTGGAGCGCGATCCAGGCGACGGGCGCGCCGGACACCAAGATCGGCGGCGACCTCGGCACCGCGTGGGCGAGTGCCTCGGGCGACATGGGCGAGGTGACGCTCGACCTGACGTACGAGAAGGCCGTACGCGTGGACCGCGTCCGCATCCATGAGACCCACGCCCCGGGCGCGATCTCGAAGATCCTCGCGAAGGCGGCCGACGGTTCGTGGGACGTGCTCTGGGAAGGGCGAACGCCAGCCCTCGTGTCGCCCAACTGGTTCGCGCCGCCTCTCGCGGCTACGCGGTACACGACCACGACGATTCGCCTCGTGATCGACACCGATCGCGTGCCCGACTGGAACGAGATCGACGCCGTCGAACTCGAGGGCGACGGCATCCGTCAGTGGGCGACGGGCGCCACCGCCTCGTCGTCCTACGCCGACCGCTGATCGATGCTGAAGAACGACCGACAGCGGCGGTTCTATCGCCGCGTGTTCGCCGCGGCCGGCGCGTACAATCTCGCATTCGGCGTTTGGGTGGTGGTGGCGCCCCAGTAGGAATCAAGAGGAACTCTGGGGGCACCGGGCGACTTTTAATGCGGCGCCCCCAATCCGGGGAGGTGCGCTGCACGTAATTCGACCATTGCTGAGTGCGGCGCCAGCACGCGAGTGCGTGAGGCGCCATGTTGGCGTTTGCAGGCCATTCCAGACACCCGCCCGATGAGCTCTCGCCCGACGCTGTTGCCAATCGACGACGCAAACCGCGAGTTGTTGTCGCACGTGCACCCGCCGGACTGGGTTAATCCACAACC
>JANNRO010000531.1:0-3161 GCA_031401505.1 Planctomycetia bacterium | reverse complement strand
GCCAGTGCCGTCCTCCGCTTTCGTCTCGCAGTACGACTCGAAGATCGCGAACGAGAACGTCCCGGCGCCCGTGGCGACCGTGGCGCCCGTGGACGTGATCGTGAGCCCGGAGACGCCGGTCCCGGCCGTCGGCGACGTCGGCGCCACCGCGCCCGCGGCGTACCGCACGACGGGGAGGAGCGTGTCGTACCGACGGGGCGGTAGCGTCCACGTCAGGACCACCTGCCCGACGCCCCCGGTCCCGACGAGGAACAGCGGCGATTCGTAGTGCCGCGCGGCGGTCGCGAGGACCTTCAGGGAGTGCTTGCGCGCGACGACGAGGCGCCCGCCGGGGACCTCCTCCGCGACGGCGGCGCCCGACTCGTAGACGACCGCCCGCGCCCCGTCCGCCCCCGTCAGGCGCCCGACGGCCCGGTGGAACTCCTCGTCGATCTCAAGCAGGCCACGGCCCGCGGAATCGCCCTGCCCGGCCGAGCGCGGCCCGCCGACGAGCGCCGCCTGCGACAGGTCCTGCCCCTCGCATTGCGCGAGAACGACGCACCCGAGATTCGCGACGATCAGCCCGGGGTTCTCGTCGTCGGCCTCCTCGGGTTCGACCATGATGAGAACGGCGGGGAGCCGCATCGACGACAGGGCCTTGGCGGGCTCGCCGGCCGTGATCCGGGCCGTGAACACCTTCGCCGCGGCGCCGTCGGCCCACGTGTGGGCTTCGAGGAGCCATTTCAGGTTTCGGGCGTGCTGGTAGACGTTCATCGGGTATGCTCGCCGTCCGGTGCGAAGTCGGAGTGACGCCGCGACGACAGACCCCCGAAAGTAGCGGACCTCGATAGCCAAGCAATCGACCCGTGAGGATAGGAGGTCGGAAAGCCACCCGGCATCGGGCCATGCTTGGCACGGCAACCCGGGTCTACTCGGCAAGAGTAGCGCACCACCTTTTTCACGATCCACCGCCCACGGGTGCCCCGCTCGTCGCCTTGCGGACCACCGACTCGAGCGCGGCGCCCATCGCCATGCCCGCCATCGCCTCGCCCCCGTCGGACTCGGCCCCGACCGCCACGGCCTCGCCAAGGCCCTGCGACGCGATCCCGTGGATCGACGCCCGCTCGGCCGTCACGACGCGCCCGGCCTCGATGAAGCACATGCGCTCGGCCCGGTCCATGCGCGACCAGTCCGACCACGTCAGGACGCCGTTCGATCGGAGGAACGCCGTCGCCTCGCGGACCATCGCCGCCATCGCGGATTCCATCCCGGCGACCTCCTCCTCGGAGGGCGCGGCGACGATCCCGGCGGCGAACGCGAGCCCGAGGTTGGCGATCACAGGGAAATCTCCCGAAGGAAGTCCATCTTGTAGACCCGCATCGTCGAATCGGGGATGCCCGAGAACACGAACGGGATCTCCTCGCGCGCGCCGAGCGCCTTCGACAACGTCAGCTGCGCCTCGACGGCCGGGAGCGCCCGGTAGAGGATCACCGACCGGACGCGGTCCACGTCAAGCGGCACCCACAGCAGGACGCACGACCGCGAGGAAAGCAGGTGCCCCGGTCGCGACGGCGTGGAGGCGTCCATCCAATGCCGCATCCCGACGCGCTTCGTGGTCGTACCGACCGCCGTATTCGGGAACACCTTCCCGATCGCCGTCTCGTCGAACTGCCGAAGGTACCCGCCGAGCGCGACGTTCTCGCCGGACCACACGGACTCCACGATCGCCCCGCCGAATTCCTCGGCCTCGACGTCGAAGTACCCTCCGAAGATGCGGACCTGAATCCCGCGCGTCTCGCCGAGCGCGGTGCCGCCGTAGGGGAACGACCCCGAAAGCGACGTCGGGTTGACGCACAGGCGGCCGGGGGCCGTCAGCGCCTGGTTCAGGTCGGCCGTGCTCATGCCGCCGCCCCCGGCTTGAATGCGAGCCGAAGCACGATCTTCGTGAACTCGGCCAAGTCCTGCGTGTCGATCGCCACGAACGGACGCGCGGGGATCGTCCAATTGATCTCGGTCACACGGGGATTCAGCAGGTAGCCGAGCGTCGAGCGCGCGTCACCGGCCCGCTTGACAGCCTTCGCGTAGCCGTCGAAATCGCCCGACTTCGGACCGCTTCCGAACGCGACCTTCGCGGCGCGTCCCGCCTTCCCGTCCAGCGAATCTAGGTATCGACCGAGCCGCTCCTTCACGAGCCTCGACACCATGATCGTCGTCTCCGCGCCGTCGTTGATCTTCCCGGCGTACGGGAGCAGAGACCCGATCTCGACGGCCTTCGTACCGACGAGCCTCCACGTCAGGGACTTCACAAGCGTGCCCTCGTCGAGTCCGGCGGGGCCGTCCTTCCACCGCCTCGGTGGCGGGGTTCGCCCGCGCTCCATGTCCGAAATTATCCCGGGGATGTTGGGGACGTGTCGAACCGGCCAGATCGCGGCGCCGCGCTTCTGCTCGCGGAACGCCTTCGTCGCGCGACCGACCATGAACGCCCCGAACTTGTTCAGGATGGCGGTCGGCTTCGCGATCGTCGCGGCGAGCGCGCGAAGTTTCGCGCCGGGCTCGAAGTCAGCGGACGCCACGGGTCACGACCCTTCTCGGTCGGACGTGAACTCCGGCTGGACGTCGCGGAACATCTCGTGATCGAACGGCGCACGGTAGACCGACCCATTGATCGTGGTCCCGACGGGGCCCGACGACTCGGGCGAGATGCGATCCCTCGCCGACGTCTTGGCGAACGCGCGCACGCGATCGGCCCATGCTTCCATGTCCGTCTGCGTGTCCGCCGCCATCCCGGCGACCCACGATCGAAGGCGCGCAAGCACGCCCTCGACGCCGAGCACGACGTGACGGCGCGTCGATTCGCTCCACGCCTCGCCCGCGTACGAAAGCCAATCGGCCTCGGTGTCGTCGCACGCGGTCGTCAGAAGCGTCGAATCGTACGTCGTCGACCCGATCGAATTCTGCCTCGTCAGTTCGACGAGTTTCTGATTCGGGACGCGAGCGACGACCGCGGTCAGGAGCGACATGAGAATCCCCCCCCTACGGCGGTTCGGTGATCGTCTCGGATGCGTCGGTGACGGCCGGGAGGTAGTGACCCGTCGCGCGGGCGAGCCAGTACTGGACGATGGCGTCCGACCCCGCGAGCACGTCGGTGAACGTGAAGATGTCGCGCCGCAGGAAGTTCGTGG
>JANNRO010000530.1:0-5523 GCA_031401505.1 Planctomycetia bacterium | reverse complement strand
CGCTCCTGCTCCTCGCCGTTCGCGGCCGCGACACCGACTCCAACTGACGTCGTTTCGGAGTCGCACCCGATCATGACCACGTCGAACACGCCCCGGCCCGTCGCCGTGGTGGTGCTGGCGGCCGGCCGAGGCACCCGCCTGCCCGGCGCCTCGCCGAAGGCACTCGTCGAGTGTCTCGGCGAGCCCCTCCTCGCGCACGTGCGCCGAGCCGTCGCACCCCTTCATCCACGCGAGAGCGTCGTCGTGGTCGGTCACGGTCGCGATGCCGTCATCGCGTGGCTCGAAGCGCGCTGGCCCGCGGCGAAGGTCGCGATCCAGGAGCCTCAGAATGGTACGGGGCATGCGATGCGCGTCGCGTTGACCGCGATTCCCGACTTCCGGGGTGACGTGGTCGTCGTCTGTGCGGACGTACCGCAGGTGACGACCGACGACCTGACGCAGTTGATGGCGGCCCATCGCCGATCGGGCGCCGCCGCCACCGTCCTCGTCGGCACGGCGAGCGATCCGCGTCAATTGGGCCGCATCGAGCGCGGCGAGGGCGGCCGGATCGCCCGCATCGTCGAGGCGCGCGACGCGACGCCGGAGCAGTTGGCGTTGACCGAGTTCAACACGGGGATCTACGTCTTCGACGTCGCACGGCTGCGCCCCGCGCTCGACGTCCTTCCGAAATCGAACGCGCAGGGCGAGGAGTACCTGACCGACGCCGTCGCGGCGCTGGCCACCGCCGGCTATCCGGTCGAGGCGTCCACGTCTCTGAACGGCCCGGGCCTCCTCGGAGTCAATACGCCGGCCGAGCTCGCGGCCGCCGTCGCGGCGCTGCGCCAGCGCGTCGTCGGCGCGCATCTCGCGGCCGGCGTCCAGATCGTCGATCCCTCGAGCACCGTGATCGAGGAAGACGTCCGGATCGCGCCGGGCGCGCGCATCCTGCCCTTCACGTACATCGGTCACGGCTGCGTGATCGGGCCCGGTTGCGTCGTCGGCCCCTTCGCGCACCTGCGCGGCGGCACCGTGCTCGAGGAAGGTGCGCAGATCGGGAACTTCGTCGAGGTGAAGGCGACCCGCATGGGCAAGGGCGCCAAGGCGAAGCATTTGACCTATCTCGGCGACGCGGACGTCGGTGAGAAGGCGAACATCGGCTGCGGCACGATCACCGCGAACTACGACGGCAAGAACAAGCATCGGACGACGGTGGGGTCCGGGGCCCACATCGGTTCCGGTACCGTGCTCGTCGCCCCCGTAACGGTCGGTGCCGGAGCTCGAACGGGCGCCGGGGCCATCGTGACGGCGAGGCACGACGTCGCTCCGGGTACGACGGTCGTCGGCGTGCCTGCCCGCCCGATTTCGGTCGCCGAGAAGGCCTCCGACAAGAAGACGCTTCCCGCGCTCGGGCCGAAGAAGATCCCGGCCCCCAAACGAATGCCGGCGAAGGCGACGAAGAAGTCGCCCCCGATGAAGTCCCGGCAGAAGTCCCCGAAGAAATCCCCGAAGAAGTCCCGGAAGGGCCCCTCGTGATCTACGGCAACCTCCAGATCGTCGCCGGAAACGCCAGCGTCGCCCTCGCCGACGGGATCTGCGCCAATCTCGGGATTCCCCGCACGCCCGCGAAGGTCGGCAAGTTCCCCGACGGTGAAATCGACGTCCGCATCGAGGACCACGTGCGAGGCAACGACGTCTTCGTCGTTCAGTCGACGTGCCCCGACGTCAACGATCACCTGATGGAGCTCCTGATGCTGATCGACGCGCTCAGGCGCGCGTCGGCCGGGCGCATCACGGCCGTGATCCCCTACTTCGGCTATGCGCGGAAAGATCGCAAGGACGAGGGGCGCGTTCCGATCACCGCGAAACTGGTCGCGAACCTCCTCGTGACCGCGGGGGTCAATCGCGTCATCACGGTCGATCTCCACGCCGCGCAGATTCAGGGCTTCTTCGACATCCCGGTCGACCATCTCTATGCCGCGCCGGTGCTCGCCGAGCACTTCCGTACGTTGCGCATCCCCGATTTGATCGTCGTGGCGCCCGATGTCGGGTCGGCCAAGATGGCGCGGGGCTACGCGAAGCGACTTCACACCGATCTCGCGATCATCAACAAGCGACGCATGAGCGCATACGAGACCGAGGTCACGGAGCTGATCGGCACGGTGGACGGCAAGAACGTGCTGCTGATCGACGACATGATCTCGACGGCGGGGTCGATCACCGAGGCCGCCAAGGCGTGCCGCAAGCAGGGTGCGAAGGACGTCTACCTCGCCGCCACCCACGGCGTGCTCTGTGGTGCCGCCCGGGAGCGACTCGCCGGCTGCGGCGCCAAGCAGGTCGTCCTGACCGACACGATTCCGGTGGACCGGTCGAACATGGAAAGCCAGTTGACCGTCCTCTCCATCGGCCGGCTCCTGGCCGACGCCATCGATCGGGTGCATCATGAGCGGTCTGTGTCGGCGTTGTTTGTCCGCCGTGAAGAGGGCATGTCGTAGACACGCCTCCACGGACCTGACGGGGGGCGAGGTCGCGGGCGCGGACCGTGCGGCGTCGCCACGACGCTCGTGGCCGCAGCAGGCCACGTCGCGCCTGAGCTCCTTGCGCGGTCTCGCGCCGGCGACCTCGCTGCCGCCGTTCGAGCGGAGCGGAGCTGAACGGACCGGAACGGAACGGACCGTAACGGAGCGGAGAGGAACGGAGAGGAAGGGAAAGTCGGAGGGGGAGGGGCGTGGGGAGGGGGCGATAGGGCCGAAGGTGGCGGGTGGAAGGGGAAGAGATAACCTTCGGGGCTCGCCTTCAGCCCGTACCGGTATCGGAATCAGCCCATGGAATTCATCACGATCGCAGTCGCCCGTCGCGAGAAGAAGGGCACCGCCGCGAGCCGCAAGCTCCGCGAAGCGGGGCAGATTCCGGCCGTGCTGTACGGGCTCGGTCGCCCGAATGCCGACCTCTCGATCTCGGACGACGAGTTGGCCCGATTCCTGAAGACCGGCAGCAAGCTGATCGACCTGAAGCTGGGCGACAAGAACCAGCAGGCCATCCTGAAGGCCAAGCAGCACGACCCGCTCTCCGATGCGATCGTCCACATCGATCTCCTGCGCATCGACAAGGACCACGAGATCGAGGTTTCGGTCGATTTCGAGTTCAAGGGCATCGCCAAGGGCGTGACCGATGGCGGCGTCTTCGAGGCCGTCCTCTCGAGCGTCAAGGTTCGTTCGACGCCGTCGAAGTTGCCGAAGTTGATCACGGTCGACATCAGCGGACTCAAGATCGACGACGCGGTGCACGTGAAGGACCTGAAGTTGTCGGACGGCGTCAAAATCGTCGGACATCGGCCCGACGATCACGTCTGCCACTGCGTCAAGCAAAAGGTCGAAGTCGTCGCGGCGGTGCCCGGCGCCGAAGTGCCGGCGACGGCCGAGCCCGAGCGCATCGGCGGCAAGAAGCCCGAGGACGAGGCCGCCGCGCCGGCCGATGGCGCAAAGGCCGCCGCGCCCAAGGCCGACAAGAAGGACGAGAAGAAGGACGCGAAGAAGTAGCCGACGCGATCGGGGCCGCCTCGGGCCCGGTCGCCTCGCTGTTCTCCGTACGACGCGTCTCCCTAGAACCCGATGCCTCCCGTCGAACGATCGGTCGTGGTGGGGCTCGGCAATCCGGGCGAGGAGTACGCAAAGACGCGTCACAACATCGGCTTCGAGGTCGTCGACCTCCTGGCCGAGCGATGGGGGGCTTCGTTCGAGCGAAGCAACCTCTTGACGGGGCTCGTCGCGACGGCCGTGCCGCGCGGCTTTCCGGTGGAACGCATCCGCCTCGTCAAACCCACGACGTACATGAACCTGTGCGGTCCCGCGTACACCCGCGCGACGAAGGTCTTCGAGGCCGAAGTCGACGGGGCGCTGGTAGTGCTCGACGACTTCGCGCTCGATTTCGGCCGGTTGAGGCTGCGCGCCGAGGGTTCGAGTGGCGGCCACAACGGGTTGAAGTCGATCGAGGGATCGCTCGGGACGAAGACCTACCCGAGGCTTCGGATCGGCATCGGCCCCGTCCCGTCGGGGCGTGATCCGGCCGACTTCGTGCTCGCGCGCTACAACGCCGCCGAACGCAAGGAACTCCCGTTCGTGGTCCAGGCGGCCGCCGATGCGGTCGAGACCTGGCTGAAACTGGGCATGGCGAAGGCGATGGAGATTCACAACCGCAAGGGCGAGGACGAATGACTCCCTCGACCCTCCCCCTCCTCGGACCCCTTCCCCGGATCCCGCCGCCGTGCCGGCCCGTCCGGCCCTCCCTGCGCCAAAGCAGGGCGCCGCGCCCCGCCTTTGCTACGTTCCCCCCTCCTCCCGTACTTCCACGGAAAATATTCCGAAGGCCCCCGGAAATACCCGGGGAGAGCATCCCGGCATGAATTCGCGCGATTACGAAGCCATGTTCCTCCTCGACAACGCCTCGGCGGTTGCCGACCTCGACGGTACGACCGCCGTCGTCGACCAGATCATCGCCAAGAGCGGCGCCACGATCGTCCAGAAGGAGAAGTGGGACGAGCGCAAGCTCGCCTACGAGATCCGCGGCCACAAGCGCGCGACCTACTACCTCGTCTACTTCCGTGCGCCCAACACGTCGGTCGCGGCCATCAACGCCGACGCGTCGCTCGCCGAGAAGATCATCCGCCACCTGATCCTCGTGCTCGAGGATCCGATCGAGGTTCACGTGAAGAAGCGCGCCGAAGAGCGCGAGCGCCTCGCCGAGGAGAGCCGCAAGGCGAGCCTCGCGGCCGGTTGGGGCGAAGACCGCCCGCGTCGTCGTCGCGACGATGACGAGGGTGGCGGCGACTTCGAGGGCGGCGACCTCGACATTCCCTCTGCCGTCGTCGACGAGGTGAGCTGACGACGAGGTGACCCGACACCACGGCGTCCGGCCGCGCTCTGCGCGGCAGAAGCCGAACCCAGTGACCCGAGAGAATTCAGGAGCAACGAGATGCCGCGGATGATGAAGCCCCCGAAGAAGAAGAAGCGCCCGAAGAAGATCGTCGAGAAGGGCAAGTGCCGCTTCACGAAGGCGCGCGTCGATGCCGTCGACTACAAGGACGTGGCCACGCTCCAGAAAATGGTCAGCGCGCAGGGCAAGCTCTACGGCCGCAAGCGCACGGGCACCATGGCGCACTTCCAGCGCGAATTGAAGTTGGCGGTCAAGCGCGCCCGCTTCCTGGCGCTCCTGCCTTACGTCGCGCGCTAAGGCGCACGAACACCTCACGCACCGACGTTTCGGAGAGTCCCATGGCGATCGAAGTCCTGTTGCGCAAGAGCGTCGAGAAACTCGGGCGCGTCGGCGACGTCGTCCGGGTCAAGCCCGGCTACGCGCGCAATTTCCTCTACCCGCAGGGCCTCGCCGTCGAGCCGACGAAGGAAAACCTCCGCCTCGTCGAGAAAGACAAGGTCGTCGAGGCGAAGGAAGAGGCCGATCGCGCGAAGCTGCGCGCGGAGTTGATCGGCAAGCTGACCGGGCTTTCGGTCAAGATCGAGGCGAAGAGCAATCCCGAGGGACACCTCTTCG
>JANNRO010000529.1:0-8274 GCA_031401505.1 Planctomycetia bacterium | reverse complement strand
CGAGGGATCCTCACGGTAGCGCGCCGAGCGCGCCCCCTTCTCGCCGACGCGCTTTGCACCTTCGGGAGCCGCCCCGCCGCCCGATGCACCGTCCGGCGCCTTCGGGATCGACCGCGCGATCACGCCCCGATCGAGGTCGATCGCGCGCTTGGCCGCGGCCAGCACCTTCTCGGGCGTCGCTGCCTCGACGACGTCGGCGTAGCGAACCTGATACCGCCAGTCACCGAGCACCGCCGCGGAGCCGAGCCGGCTCCCGAGCGCCATCGACGACTCGCGGCTGAATACACGCTGCGCCAGAATTTTCGTGCGCGCGAGCGCGATTTCCTCGGCCGTCACGCCCTTGTCAAGCGCTTCCTTCAACACGACGCGAATCGCCGCCTCGACCTCGTCGAGCGTCTTTCCCTCGGAAGGCTGCGCCTGGATCACGAAGCAGCCGTCGTCGCGGCGCGTGTCGCTGAAGGCGTCGGCCGATGCCGCGATCCCGGTGTCGACGAGCGCCTTCTCGAGCCGCGACGTCTTGTCGCCCGAGAGAATCAACGAGAACAGGTCGAGCATCGGCTCGGCCGGATCGAGCGTCGGCATCGATCGAAACGCCATCAGGAGCCGGGGCACCTGCGTGTTCTGCAGCAACGTCAGTCGCGTCTCGCCGAGCGTCTTGGGCTCCTTCTGCTCGTAGCGCGCGACGTTTCCTCGCGGGATCGAGCCGAACAGTTGACCGACTTTCTCGATCGTGCGCGCGCGGTCGCACCCCCCCACCACGACGATCGTCGCCCGATCGGGGGTGTAGTGCTTCAGGTAATACTTCATCATCCGCTCGCGGGTCGTCGTCTCGACGTCCTCCTGCCAGCCGATCACCGGGTGGTGATAGCGGCCCGCCACGAACAGCGCCGACATCGCGGTCGTGTAGAGCACGTTCTCCGGATCGTCGAGGCCCATCCACAGTTCGTTCAGCACCACCTTCTTCTCGGCGTCGAATTCCGCCTGCTGGCAGTCGCTGTTGCGCATACGGTTCGACTCGATCTCGAGCGCGACCTCCCACGTGTCGGCGGGGAACGTGAAGTGGTACTCGGTCGCGTCGTTGCGCGTGGACGCGTTGTTCGAACCCCCGTTCATCTGCGTGACCTTGTCGATCGCGCCCTTCGGATACTTGTCGCTGCCCTTGAAGAGCATGTGCTCGAGGTAGTGCGAGAGCCCGGTCTCGCCCACGCCCTCGTCGCGCGACCCGACCGCGTACCAGATCATGCACGTGACGACCGGGTTGTCGGGCTGGGGCTTGACGAGCAACTTCAGCCCGTTCGGGAAGTCGGTCTCGGAGATGCCGCTCGCCTTGTCCATGACGGACGTGACCTCCGGGACACCGTCGGCCCACGCCGACCGCAACCCCGACGAAGAACCCACCGCGAACGCGGCCGCGACCAGCCAGAGCGCTTTCATCGACGATCTCCCGAATTCGTGAACGGGCCGGTCGACCGGCTCGGAGTGACTCGTTACTCGTAGTAGCGTCGCGGCGGCGGCGCGCCGCCACCGGGGCCGTCGGACGCGGGTCCGCGGGGCGGATACGGAGGTCGATCGCCGCCGGGGCCGGGACCCGAGGGGCGATATCCACCTCCGCCCTCGCGCCGCGGACCACCGAAGCCGCCACCACCTCCGCCACCACCACCGCCGCCGTAGCGACGCGGGCCGCCGAAGCCGCCTCCTCCCCCGCCGCCCCCACCCCCACCAACTCCACGCCCGCCGCCTCCGCCGCCAAAGCCGCGACCACCACCGCCGCCGTAGCCGCCTCCCCCACCACTACCCCCGCCGCCGCCGAAGTCACCGCGACGACGATCGCGGTAGCCGGCACCCGCCGGGCGTCGCTTCGTCATGCCGCCGGCGCCGCGCGGACGCCAGGGCTTCGCAACTTTGGGGGCCGGCGCCGGAATCTCGGCGTCCCATGCCTCCTTGTTGGCGAGGTAGAGCGCCTCGGCCTCCTCGACGAACCGCAGTTCCTCGCGCGAGACCTTCTTGTAGGCACCGACGGGGAGGTCGCCCAACTGGATCGGGCCGATGCGCGCGCGCACGAGGCGGCGCACGGGGAGGCCGACGCGCGCGAACACGCGGCGCACCTCGCGGTTGCGGCCCTCGAACAACGTGATCTCGAGCATCGTCTCGTTGCGTCGCGGGTTCTTCGCGATGGGCTTGACGCGCGCGGGCGACGCCTTGCCCTCGGCCAACCACACGCCCTCTTCGACCTTCGTCAGGTGCTCGCGCGTCACCTCGCCGCGCACGACGACCTGGTAGGTCTTCTCGATGCGGTACTTCGGATGGCAGATGATGTTCGTGATCGCGCCGTCGTTGGTCAGCACGATCAACCCCGTGCTCTCGAAGTCGAGGCGACCGACGGTGTAGATGCGGTGCTTCTCGTCCTTGATCAGGTCGAGCGCGCGCAGCCGACCCTTGTCGTCGGAACTCGTGCACACGATCTGCGGCGGCTTGTGGAGGAGGTAATAGACCTTGTCCTCGAGCGTCGCCGGCTCGCCGTCGAGCAGGACGTTGTCCTTCTTCGGGTCGATCTTGACACCCATCTTCGTCACGACTTTGCCGTTGACCGAGACGCGGCCCTGCTCGATGAACGTCTCGCACTCGCGCCGCGAACCGGCGCCGGTGGCGGCCAGAAACTTGTGGAGGCGGTCGGCCTTCGAAGAGGCGGCGTGCGCCCCGTCCTTGTCGCTGCTCATGACTGCACTTTCCTCCCCGGTTGCCTCACGGCGACGGGGAACCTACGGAATCGATCGGAGACGCGTCCGAGGCCGGGGAACCGTCACGGTGTCCCGACGCCCGACGCACGAAACCGGACTCTACCGGCCCCCGGGGGGAGCGTCCCGTTCCCGGACGGGCGAACCGACCACCGATGGGGTCGGTCGGCGGTCGCGGCCGGTCGCTACTTCACGCCCGAAAGCCGCGGCTCACGCGCCGGGGGAGTCGGGGGCGCCGGGGGTGCCGGGGGCGCAGACGGCTCAGGGGCCGGTACCGCGGGGGCCGGTGCCGCGGGGACCGGAGGGGGCGGCTCCGGCGGAGGCGAGGACGGGACGACCGGGGGAGGCGGAGTCGAAACCGATTCGGGTAGGGAGGGCGGCGGGAGGGACGTGGGCGGAACATACGTCGGCGGGACGTACGTCGGCGGAACATACGTCGGCGGAACGCGTGCGGGGCCCGCGTCCGACGTATTGCCCGGCAGGTCGCTCGTGATCTCCGACGGCAGCGCCACCGAACCCCGCGGCGGCGGGGCGACCGGACGAAAGCCCGGATCGGTGTGTGTCGGCTCGGCGTACGGCGCTTCGACCACGGGGGGCGCCGGTCGTCGAACCGGTGCTCCGACGGGCTCGCCGGGAAGATCTCCCGTCAGTTCGTCGGGCGGGGCGGCGGGAACGCCGGACGAACCGGGGCTGCGGGCATCGGGCAGACCGGTTCCGCCGCGGCTGCCCGCTGGCGGCGCGCCCTTCGCACCGAGAATCGGGGTCGGCCCCTCGACCTTACGGGCCTCGAGGTCCTTGCCCGCCGACCGCAGCACGGAAGCCAATCGCTTCTCGACGCGCATGCGATAGACGTCGGCGAGCTTGATTTCCGCCAGCGCGCCACGGTAGTTGGCTTCGGCCTGGACGTAGTTGCCCTGCGCCGCGTAGCCATCGCCGTCCTTGACGTAGTGGACGACGGCCCGGCCGAGCGTTGCGGCCGTGACGCGGAAGGCCTGGATCTCGATCCACGGCCGGCTGCGATAGACGTCCTTGACCTTGCCGGTGATCTCGATGCGCGTGAACGACGGGAGGCGGAAGAGTTCGGCGCGCTGCGTATGGTTGCGCGGGAGATAAAGGAACGGAAAATCGTCGCGCTGGAAGGCGTCGGGTTCCCAAAGCGGCGAGCCATCGAGCCACGCGGTGACGTTCTCGTACTTTTCGGCGTTGAACGACGTGAAATAGGGCGAATAGATCTCGGCGCGCTCGTTGAAGATGCACGCGAACGTGACGATCTTGTCGCGCCAGCGGGTCGGCTCGGCGCAGAGGTCGGAGAGCGTGACCGACTCGCCCTTGTCGAGGTCGTCCCACCAACCGGCACTCGCATGGCGCACGGGCAACGCGAAGAACCCGAGGGCGGCGAGCGCGCCGACGAACGCGAGCGGCCGGAGCACTCGAAAACGGACTCGACTCGGTTCTCTCGACGGTTTGCCCATGACCGGAGTATAGGCCCGGGGGCGCTACTCGGAGCGGCGGATCAGTCGCTCGAGGCCGGTACGCACGATCGCGTCGCTCGGATACTCGCCGCTCTGGATCGCCTCGCGGATGCGCTTCAACGCGTCGGGACCGATCGGGCGGGGCGGATTGTGGGAGAGCGGCGTCGCGGGGGTCGGCAGCGGGGGCGGGACAGGAACGGCCGACTCGCTCTTCATGGGGACGGCCGACGACGAATTCCGGGGCTCGACAGGACGCACGGGGCTCCTTCCGGTCGTCGGGCGAGGGCCCGCACAACCGTCGCTCGCGACTCCCAAAGCAATCGGCGAACGCGTGCATTCTCTTGACGAGAAACGACGAGATCAAGGGGGGATTTCAGAAATCGAGGGAATTCAGAAATCGGGGGAATTCGGAAATCTACGAGTCGGACGGGAGCGACGGGTGCGTGACGAGGGCATAGGCGACGTCTCCGGCCCCCCGACGGGTTCGGACGACCCATCGGGGGTCGGTCGGGAGGACGCAGTCTTTCGGGCACTTGACCGCGATCACCCCTTCGACCGCGAGGTCGTCGATGGCCCGTTCGAGGAAGGGCGTCAGGCCGTTCGGGTCGTCGTAGACGTCGAACGGGGGGTCCAGGAACACGAGATCGTAGGGGCCGTCGGGCCAGATTCCGCCTCGGGCGTCGCCTTCGACGACCTTCGCGTCGGTCGCTCCCCGGTCGGCGATCCACGACTTCAACTCGGCCGCCTGTCGGCGATTCAACTCGACGAGCACGAGCCTCGCGGCCCCGCGGGACAGGGCTTCCAGACCGAGCGCCCCCACCCCGGCACAAAGATCGAGAACGGCGGCCCCTTCGACCCAGGGCGCGAGCACGGTGAAGAGGCTCTGGCGCAGGCGGGAGGAGATCGGGCGGACATCGGGCCCGGCCGGGGGGAGCATCGCGTTGCGCCATCTGCCCGATCCGATGCGCATGGCCCGAAACGATACTCCCGCCCCCCCCACTCCCCC
Source organism: Planctomycetia bacterium (assembly GCA_031401505.1). GTDB lineage: Bacteria > Planctomycetota > PLA2 > PLA2 > JAEUHO01 > JANNRO01. The sequence continues at coordinate 3,061 of JANNRO010000529.1, read as the reverse complement.
GGGCGAGCGGGGCGGGGGGGCTCGGGAAGACGCCGGGTAGGCTCGCCCCCATGATTCGTCTCGGTGTAAACCTCGATCACGTGGCGACGCTGCGGCAGGCGCGGCGGGGCAAGAGTCCGGACATCCTCGCGGCGGCGCATGCCGCCATCGTGGGAGGGGCCGATCATCTCGTCGTGCACCTCCGCGAGGACCGGCGCCACATCCAGGAACGCGACGTGCGCCTCCTGCGCGAGCACACGACGGTGCCCCTCTCGCTCGAGATGGCCGCGACGTCGGCGATGACGGCGTTCGCCAAAGACCTGAAGCCCGACGCCGTCTGCTTCGTCCCGGAGAAGCGGGAAGAACTGACGACGGAGGGCGGCCTCGACGTGGCGTCGGCGAGCAAGGAATTGCGTCGCTCGGTCGAAGAACTGAAGGGCGCGGGGATCGCCGTCGCCCTGTTCGTCAATCCGGACGAAGCACAACTGGTCGCGGCCAACGACCTCGGCACCGACGCGGTCGAGATCCACACGGGGCGGTACGCCGACGCCAAGACGGAGGGTGCCCGGATTTTCGAGTACCTCGCGATCTCGAAGACGGCGGCGACGGCGCGCGCGCTCGGGATGCGCGTCCACGCGGGGCACGGGCTCGACTACGGCAACGTGGCACGCATCGCCGCGTTGTCCGACGTCGAGGAGTTGAACATCGGGTTCGCGATCGTCGCGCGGGCGATGTTCACCGGGCTCGAGCGCGCGGTCCACGAGATGCGCGAACGCGTCGCGCGGGCCAAGAGCGAGGAGGCGCCGCTGCCGTGAGTCCCGCACGAAAGAGAGCCCCGAGCGTCAAGAAGACGGGAGCCGAATCGGCCACGGGACCTGCGTCCGCGAGCGAGGTCGTGCGGGCCGACGGCGTCTGGACGGCGATCGCGACGCCGTTCCTCGACGGGAAAGTCGATCGGGAGAGCCTCGTGCGCCTCGTCGAGAGGCAGATCGCGGCGGGCGTCACGGGGCTGTGTCCGTGCGGAACGACCGGCGAGTCGCCGACGCTGGCGGAAGACGAGCATTTGGAAGTCGTGGCGACGGTCGTCGAAGTCGTGGCCGGGCGCGTCGCGGTCTTCGCGGGCACGGGAGCCAACGACACGCGGCACGCCGTCGCGCTGACCCGACAGGCGAAGCAGGCCGGCGCCGACGGCGCGCTCGCGGTGTCGCCGTACTACAACCGGCCGACGCAGGAAGGGCTCTACCGGCACTTCCGCGCAATGGCCGACGACGGCGGGCTGCCGTTGATGCTCTATCACATCCCGCCGCGCACGGGCGGGGCGATCGAGGTCGAGACGATCGCGAGGCTGTGGAAGAGCGGCGGCATGTTCGCGCTGAAGGAGGCGGGCGGGCACGTCGACCGGATGACGAAACTGCGCGAGGCGTCGGCGATTCCGATCCTCTCCGGCGACGACGGGCTGACGCTCCCGTTTCTCTCGTTGGGCGCGGTCGGCGTCGTCAGCGTCGCGAGCAACGTCGTCGCGAAGGACATCGTGACGATGGTCGGGCACGCCCGGGGCGGACGTCCGCGCGACGCACTCGCGATCCACGAAAAGTTGTCGCCGCTCTACCGCGCGCTGTTCGCCGAGTCGAATCCGATCCCCGTGAAGTCGGCGCTGAAGCGGCTCCTGGTTTTCACGTCCGACGAGATCCGCCTGCCTCTCGTTTCCGCCTCGGCGTCCGTCGTCGCCGCGCTCGAAAAGGCGCTCGCCGACCTCGGCGTGTCGTAGCGGCGCAGATCGGCAGGGTCGGGGGGCGGCGACGTGCCGAACAGGCACGACGGACGGTTCGGGCGTCGGACGGTGGAGGGCGGCGGGAGGAGGGACCCCCGCTGAAACCCCGTCCGGACGGGCTCCGAACGACCCGGAGGCCCTGCGCCCCCCATCCAGTGGGGATCGGCACGCCGCTCGCTATGGAGCATCCATCGCCGGGCGAAGGACGCCCGCGAACCATTTCCCCTCGGGCCTTCCCGAAGTCACAGGAGATTCCCCCATGCGTTGCTCCACGACCGGTATCGCGCCCTCGAACGTCTTCGAGACCGTCGCTCCGTTCTCCCGCTGGTTCGACGAGGTCCTGCGCCAGGTCCCCGCGAACGAGCGCGCGCTCGCGCCGGCCCTCGACGTCTCCGAGAGCGAGCACGGCTTCACGGTCACGGCCGAATTGCCCGGACTCGCCAAGGCCGACGTCCAGATCCACTTCGAGGACGGTGTGCTCACGATCTCGGGCGAGAAGAACCAGACGGCCGCGACCGACGGCGTCAATTGGCACCGCGTCGAGCGACGCTACGGCTCGTTCCATCGTGCGATCTCGCTGCCCCGCGGCGCCGCCGGTGAGAACGCGAAAGCGACGTTCGAGAACGGCGTGCTGACCGTCGAAGTCCCGAAGCGGGAAGAACTGAAGCCCCGCTCGATTCAGATTGCGTAGCGTCGACGCAGGATCCCTCCTCCTGCGTCCGCCCGGGGCCCGGCGAAGCGACCTCGCTCGCCGGGCCCCTTTTCAAGACTCGGCATCCAAGGTCTTCAAAGGACCTCCATGAAACTCGACCGCATGACGCAGAAGGCCCAGGAGGCCATCCAGGACGCGCACGAGCGCGCTTCGCGGGCGAGCAACCCCGAACTCCTGCCCGAGCACCTGCTGCTCGCGCTCGTCGAGCAGGAGGGCGGCATCGTGCCGTCGATCCTCGGCAAGGCCGGCGTGGACGCCGAGTCGATCGCGACCGACGCGCGCGCCGCGGTCGAGAAGGCGCCCTCCGCCCAGGGCGGACAGGAGCCCACGCTCTCACGCCGCGTGCGCCGCATCATCGACGAGGCCGAAGCCGCCGCGAAGGACCAGCGCGACGACTATGTCTCGACCGAGCACCTGCTGCTGGGCATCCTCTCCGAGAAGAGCGGCGCCGCACACGACGCACTGCTGCGCCACGGCGGCACCCGCGAGGCCATCCTCGCGGCGTTGAAGTCGGTGCGCGGCAGCCAGCGGGTGACCGACCCCTCGCCCGAGGGCAAGTACGCGGTGCTCGAGAAGTACACGATCGACTTGACCGAGCG
>JANNRO010000528.1:0-2503 GCA_031401505.1 Planctomycetia bacterium | reverse complement strand
CGAAGCGACCGTCGGCACCTGCCATCGCCTCGCCTTCGGGCGGGCGACCAGGCGCGAGCCGAACAGCCGTCGAGAGGTTTCGCCCGGCAATCGAACTTCCTGAAAAGCGATCAAAACTCCCGGCCCAACGGACCTCGATTCGCGCAGCGACGGGATTCCCAAGCCGATACACCGTCCCGACGATCACGCCGCCGCGCCGCCCCGTCAAACGTTCATCGCGCGTGCCGGATGGCCGTCCGCCGGCCGCGAGTCCCGAAGCCTCAGGGGTCGCTCCGGCATCCGGCGTCCCGAGTTCACTCCCGACTTGGGACAGATCATCAGCCGACTCTCGAGATCGAAACAGCGACCAGACGCCTGCCGCGAGAGCCAGGCCGAGGACCAAGCGGGCGGCGGCGGGGAATCGCGGCAAGGCTTCGACCTCCGACGCGCGATTCTCGCATCATGCTCGCTTCGACGACCGCCGCAGGCGGTTCCTTCCACACCTCGATCCGGTCTCTGGGCCCGGATATCGCTCCCGGTGCGCCGCGAGGTTTGGGCCCGAGCGCCGCCGCCCCCACCCACACCACGTGCGCACCCTCACCGGCCGAGTTCACGTTGCCTTCGGAGACCACGAGGCGATCCGGGGGTGTCCCCGATTGCGACGACCGCGTTCATGAGAAGGCGGTCAATCGATTGGCACCTCGATCTGCGCGGCATCCACTAGAAAGAGGCATCGAAAACGCCGGCGACTCACGATGCACCGATCTAATTGTCGTCGAGCACCTCGATCGCTTAAACAGCCACCAGATCGGCGTCATTTCGGGTTCGTATGCTCGCGCGTTGGCCGGGAGGCATCGGACTCGTCCGACAATACATGGAATATGGTCCCTGGCGCCCCAAACGAGCACTCACTGGAGGCTTCGCCCCACGCCAAGCCGATTCGCGCTGCACCTGCCGGTATCGCTCCGGTAGTCGGATCCACCGAAACCCATCTCCCGTCGAGTGCGACTTCGGCCCACTGGTGATGCACGAATCCCCGACATACACCCCCAGCGTAGAGCAGTCCACCAACTTCGCGAGCGGGAACTCCTGCGCTTCGTGCCAACGCAACGAACAGATTCGCCAACTCACTACAATCCCCGCGACGGGACTCGATCACACTGCGGAGCGGGAGGCATCCCGGAACAAGTTCATACGTGATTTGCTCTCTAATCAGCGCCAAGAAAGCCGTTACGCGATCCCTCGGCGATGCCACATTTCGCACGACTAGGTCCACTATTCCCTCGATTCCTCCATCGGCGTAGCGAGGAGATCGCTTGAGCGCCTCATCTCTCTCCTCAGCCACGACCGCCGATGTTGCAGACGACGGCCCCAGGGTGAGACGAACACGCCCGCTCGCACGATCGAACTCTACAACCTGACTCGGACCTGATGGAATCCGCAGAGTCGGGCTAGCCGGAACCTCCAAGATGATGGTCCTCGTGCCGGTGACGTCGAGCAGCTCTTGGTCCACCTTCGCGACCGTGACCATGTCAAGAAGATCAGTGGGGCGATTGACTCGCTCGGCCTCTTCTCGGCTCGTAGCGACGATCTCCAATGGACCATCACGCGAGTGCAATCTACCCGGATGAGTTAGACTCTGTCGCGTCAATGTGGGCCGACCTAGCTCCACACTGTCGGTGTCGATCCATGTCGGATTCGTACCGACCTCAATCCCGCCGACGCTTACGCTGCGCATCAGAACGCACCCATCAGACCACCGCAGGGTCCAGAATCTGGCGCAATCCCCGATCGAGTGCCGATCGAGGGCCCACCGCTGTTCCGCCAACAGGTCATCCAGAGTGAAGTCGCCGGGAAACTCGCCGCACAGTAGATTCCAGCTTGCAGTGGTCGGCACCGCGTTTGTGCAATTGAAGATTTCCCCTGAGCGAATGTCATTGAGTGAGTGACTGCGGCACAACTCGACTGCGCCTGGTTCCACGACCGGTGACTTCCAGTCAAGTACCCACGATTGGCCGGTATATCGTAGAATCGCCCGACGAACGCAGTTTCCCGACGACTCCTCCGCGGTTCCGCCGACGAGCACGCGTGGCGATGCGTCGGAAAACTCAAGATCCAAGTGGTACCCACCGCGGTTCGGGAGAGTCGCGACAATGAAATCCGTACGTAACTCTCTATTGAACGCAGTGACGCGACGCCCCGAGCAGCCAGCGCGGCTCTGCACTCCGCAGCGCACGCGTGAGGCCACGCAACCCGAGGCCGCGGTCGACGACGACGGCCACGGCTCCGATCACCCAGCACGCGTAGGCGGCGGCGATGAAGTCCGGCGGGTCGGGAGCCAGCACGGCAACGCGGTCGCCCGGAACGACGCCCGCCGCTCGCAGCCCTTGCCCGAGATCGGCTACCCGTTGAGCAAGTTCTGCAAACGAGAGCGTTGCCCCGCCACCCACGGCGACGGCCGTCTCGTCATCCTTCTCGCGCGCAGCAAGCGCTGCCCAGAGGGCCACCGGCTCGGCAGTCGGAG
>JANNRO010000527.1:0-5874 GCA_031401505.1 Planctomycetia bacterium | reverse complement strand
TAGCTGGCATCCCGGGTGTAAACGGTGGCGTAGCCCAAGGCGTTGGTGTAGCTCAGAATGTTGACGAACTCATCCCGCGTCCACTGCTCCAACGCGTTGTCAAACTCATGCGCCCGCTCCGTTCGGCGGGCGCCTCGCCCGCATGTCGCCAACCGCTCCCCCGACCGAGGCCCCTGCGTCGTCGTCGTCGCCGACGCCTGCCTACAAGCCCCGGCATCCGGTGAGATACGGAGGCGGGCACGTTTGCTTCAACTCAGTTCCTCGACTCCCGACGCTGGGGCCGGGCAAGTCGGATCGTCGCACTTCTCAAACGAACCGGCAAGTCACCGGAGCGGGCGTCTGGTTGGCGGTCGGCGAACCCACTGGCTGGTGAGCGAGTTGAAGAGAGTGTGCCCGCCTCGGTATCTTCGAGAACAGGACCTGCGTCAGGCCTGAGGAGCGGTACGCCTCGAGCGCAGCCCGGCGCTCGTCGGGCGTGTAGCGCCGCAACCGACGTGGCGGCCCGTCGCCCGATGACCCGCTGCCGGGCTCGCGACCTCGCCGTGCTCTCCCGGGCCGCACCTCCGGGGGGACGGCCGATGACGCCGACGACTCCCTACGCTTCCGCATGGGTCTGCCTCCTGGCAGACCAACCCGGGGGGGCGCGACCCCGCCACCCGCGCTGCTAGGCACCCGAGGGTGGAAGGAGATTCGTTACACCCGACGACCGTTCCTCTGTCCCGATGGGCACGGCGGCTCGAGCGCCGATCGGGCGGGCCGTGGCCCCGCGGCGGCCGGCGGCCGGAGGCGTCGGCGGGCGGCCTGCTATCGTAACAGCGGACCCGGGAGACACACCGATGCCAACGTCGTTTCGTCGATGGCTGACGATCGTCGTCGCGGTCGCCCTGCTGCGCGTCTCGTGGGCGAAGGAACCCGCCGATGGATATCGAACGGGCATCCTCAGAGGGCCGTATTTCTCGGGTCTCGTGCTCTCCCCCGACGGAACGTCGTTCGTCAGCTCTCCGAGGAACTCGGGCCCGTCGCCCGGATGGTCGATCTACGACGTCGCGACGGGAAAGGAGTTGCGCGCGTTCGAGGGGGCGCGTGCCCACGTCTTCGAGCGCGTCGCACCCCAGTTCTCGCCGGACGGATCGCTCGTCGCATTCGCGGAAGACCGGCACGTGCGCGTTTTCGATTCGGCGACCGGAAAGCTCCGCCTCGACGTGAGTCGTCCCGAAGCGAAGCCCGATCCGGAAGCGCCGAAGGCCTCGCCGGGGGACTCGGACGACGAGTCGGACGACCCCGACGAAGACGCGAGGGTGCTCGAGTCCGTGAAAGCGTTCTTCTTCGCTCCCAGTTCGAAGGTGCTCGGGACGATCAATGGGAAGGGAACGCTGACGGCGGCGGTCATCGACTCGGGGAAGTTGCTCGATGTCCAGCTGCGTACACCGGTCGGGGCGGTCGTCACGTCGCCCGATGGCCGGTTGATCGTCGATCGCGGCACCGATGATTTCCCGCTCCAGATGTGGGACTTCGAGTCGGGCAAGCGAGTCATGTCGATCGTTCGCGCGGCGCGCGGCGCGTGCGCCATTTCGCCGGACGGAGGTACGCTCTTTGTGGGCACGGAGATCTGGAGCGTGAAGTCCGGCGGTCTCCGAGCCCGACTGGCCGATGCCCACGTCGCCGACTCCGGGGTGTTCTCCCCCGACGGGCGCTGGTTGTTGACGGACGGCGACGACGGTCGCGTGATGGTCTGGGACGCGCTCGACGGAACGCGCAAGGCGATGGCGAGGGTCGGTGGCGGGCGCGTCCGCGGACTCTCGATCGACGCCGCCGGCCGGCGGGTCGCCGTGCTGGCCCGGAACGGGAGCGTCCATCTTTTCGATCTCCCACGGCTGATCGAGTTCGCCCCGATGGACGGCGCGCTCTCGACGCTGAACGGGAGCCCCGCGGCCCTCGACGCCTTCCTGCTGGGGCGCGAGTGGGGCACGTCGCTCATCGTGTCCGCTCGCGGCGACCTGAAGCGCGCCGCAAGCGCGCTAGCGTCGGTGAAGAAGAATGCCGACGCCCTGGGCGTGCCGGTTGAGGTTCCGAGTACCAAGTCCCTCGATGCGGTGCGGTCGGTCGAAGCGGCCGGCTCCGTGCTGGCGGGCGCCGTCGAGATGGCGAACGGGCCGGCGATGGGTGCGCTCTTCCGCCTCGCGGCCCTGCTTTCGGTCTGGCAATCGTGGAAGGACACCGACACGAAGGCGGCCCCCGCGGACGTAGGGCGAATGTGGGGGGACGCGCGAGAGAAACTGGTCGAGCTGTCCAGGATCGTCGACATTGCGCAGGACGCGATCGAACCGGTGCTCGCGGCGCTCGAGGTCGACGCGCTACGTCAGCCCGCGGTGCAGTCGCTGCTGTACGAAGTCGTGGCGCACGCCCAGCGGCTCCGGAGGTCGGCAGGGCTCCCGCCCGATTCGGCGCCATTTCAGGCGCTGGCCTCGATTCCGATGGCCGTGGAGGCGTTCGACTTCGGCCGCGTCTGGATCAAGGAAATCCACCGCTCCGCGTGGGTTCCGGCCGCAGCGGCGTTTCCCGCGGCGCGTGCGATCGGTGCGGTTCTGGGCGTGAAGCTGCCGGACCCTCCCGCCAAGACGCCCGAATCGATGCAGGTCTATCTCGGCGCGTTCGACGAGACGGCTCGCCGAATTGCGAAAGTGCACGGCGAGGGGGCCGCCTCGCTGTTCGGGCTCGGAACGATCATCGCGCGCGCCGACTTCGGATACACGCTCGGGGATTCGAAGTTCGCCGAAGAATTCGGTCAACGCCTGCTGGTGACGACGAAGGCGTTGAGCCTTCCCGACGAGCCGTTCTCGGGTTTGATTCGTCTCGTTCGGGAGAGATTCCCCGAGGAGATGGTCCGCAAGACCGCCCGTCTCGTCACCGCGGATCTCGAGGCCGCGCTCTTGCTTCGTCCGGTGCCGAAGTAGGAGCGGGATCGAATCGCGCCACGGGTCGTGAGCCTTCGTCGCCGCTCACATCTCCTCGGTCCCGACCGGCACGACGGGAGCGCCGCTCGGGCGCGCCGTGACCCCGCTACGGCCGAGCAGCGCGACGCCCGCGAAGATCGAGATCGTGCCCGCGAGGCTGGTCCATGCGAGGCGCTTGTCGAACGCCCACCATCCGATCGCCGCCGCGAACACGAAGCCCACGTAGGTCGACGTCGTCGCCGGAGCGGCTTTCGCACCCTTCAGACCGACCGTCAGCAGAATCTGTCCACCGGCCGCCGCCACCGCGGCACACACGAGCGCCGCCCACTCGACGGGCGAGGGCCACGTCCAGACCGGAATCGCGAACGGCAACGACAGGGGCCCCGCGATCAGCGGGAACGCCATCACGACCGTCAGCGGATGCTCGCTCCGCCCGAGCATGCGGACCGTCATGTAGGCGAGCCCCGAACAGAGCCCTCACGCGCCGTCCACGAGCCCCGGCACCCAGCCGACGTGAAGGCCGGGCCGGACGACCAGCGCCGCTCCGGCGAGGCCGAGGACCAACGCGAGCCAGATGTGCCCGCGCGACTTCTCGCCGAGGATCCACGGCGCCGGCAGCGCCACGAACACCGGGTTCATCGACTGGAGGAACCATGCGTCGGCCAGCGGCTGTTTCGTGACGGCGCCTTAGCGGCCGCGACGGCGCCGAGCGGATGGGAGCGGGCGCGCGGGCCCGGGGTGATCAGCGGGCGGATCGGACCGTGAGAGCGGTCGCGGCGGCGAGGAGACCGATCTCGAGGAGGTACGCGAACCGCGCCGCGCCGAGCGTCGCGAACCCGAATTGGACGACGGCCACGGAACGGAAGAGGACGATGCCGCCGTAGAGAAGGAGGGAGAAGAGGACGGCCGTGCGTCGATGATCGGGCAGGAACGCGGCGAGCGCGTAGAACGCGGCGAACCCTGCCTGCAGACCTCCGTAGACGGCGAGATACTCGGATTCGCCCGCGGGGTTCACCCGCACGAGCCCCAGGAACGTCGACGTCTGTTCCGGCGCCAGCGCGCACCAGACAGAGAACACGGCGTAAAGGACTGCGTTGAACGCAAGGAACGCGACGACCATGTCGGCAGCATACCGGCGACGCCACGCGCCGCGTCGCCCTCCGCGGGCCGATCCGACCGCCGCGCGAACCCCCGCGCGGCCGTAGCGTTGCTCGATCGCGACGGGAAGTACGGGGGAAACACGGAGGCGGGCACGTTTGCTTCAAATCATTTCCTCGACTCCCGACGTTGGCGCCGGGCACGTCGGATCGTCGCACTTCTCAAATGAACCGGCAAGTCACCGGAGCGGGCGTCTGGTTGGAGGTCGGCGAACCCACTGGCCGGCGAGCGAGTAGAAGTGAGTGTGCCTGCCTCGGTATTCCGGTCGAGCAATCACGGGCCAGTGGCGATTCCCCCGAAGCAGGCCGCTCGCACGGCGAGGCCGGTGCGGAGGGCGTCGCGGGCTTGAAACGAGCGGGCCCGGCTCTTCGTACCGGCCGGGCCCCTGAAAGACCTGGGCGCGCCATCACTCTGTGGAGAGGCGGCGACGCTCCGTTGTCGCCGCCGCCAGTCCAAAGCCCAACGATTCGGAGTCCGTGTTGACCATGCGCACCCTCGCCTGCCTCGCCTTCTCCCTCTCTCTGACGTCCTGCGGCGGCACCGACGGCCCGGCCTCGAGGGGGAAGGTCGTTGCCTCGAAGCCCGCGCTCGACCACAGCTCGCCCAAGGCGTTCGTCGAGAGTTTCTTTGCCGTGGTCGGGGCGAGCGATGCCCCGGGCCTGGCCGATTTCGCGGTACCGGGCTCGGTGGATCCCGAGATGCGCATCATGTCGGAGCTCCACACGGCGCCGCCCGAGATGCTGAAGGAGTTTTTCGGCTCGTTTCGGGGCGGCGGGATCGTGGGGGACATCAAGGTCTCGGGCGACCACGCCGAGGTGCCGATCGTGTTCAAGAAGGCGGCTGGGGAGAAGCGCGACACGCTCGTCCTGAAGCGCGTCGACGGAAAGTGGTACGCGGCCAGCATGTAGCGCCCGGCCGGCCGCGGCGCTCGGGCCGCGGGGCGAACGTGCGGAACGTAGGGACATGCGGCCAAGCACCGGCACTCCCGGACTCGGGTGCGCGCACGATGCTCGAGCGTCGTCTCCTACGCGGAGTCCCTTTCATGTTCCGGCTCCCACTCATCCCCTCGCTCGCGGCGATCCTGATCCTCTCGGCCTGCGGAGGCGGCGGTGGGGGAAGCACACCGCAGGGGCCCGTCACGGTCACGTTGACGAGCACTCCGGGGCTTGACGGAATCGTGTTCGCCGGCGGTGCCGTCACCTACGCCTCCAACATCGCCGTCGGCGACTACGCCAACGCACTGGGGCCGGCCGGTGGCCTGCGCGGATTCGTGAGTTTCGACCTGACGTCCATCCCGCCCGGTGCGACGGTCCTCTCGGCGACGATGACCTTGGTCCAGCGCCTGATCAACTCAGACCCCTACACCACGCTCGGGACGGTCCTCGTGGACCCTGTGGTCTACGGCGGGGTCTTGGAGGCCGGTGCCTACGCACGCACGTTTCCCACCGAGGGGTTCGGCACGCTCTCGCCCGACGCCGCGCTCGGCCCGAAGTCCCTGATCGTGACGCCATTGGTTCAGGACGACGTCACGGCCCTTCGCGGCCAGTCCCAGTACCGTCTGCGGTACCCGATCGAGGAAGACGGCGATGGCGACTCCGACCAAGCCGTGTTCTGGAGCGCCGAGACCGCTACCGCGCCGAGCGACCGCCCCACGTTGGTCGTGACCTACCAGCCCTGAGCCCGTCCGCGTCGGGCGACGCGGGATCGTGGCGGGACGCCGGTGTGAGTGACTCGGAGCGCGCGAGGGGTGCGCCGTCACCCG
>JANNRO010000526.1:0-2380 GCA_031401505.1 Planctomycetia bacterium | reverse complement strand
CGCCTCCGGGATCGCGAGCAGCCGGAAGTGCCCGTGGCGGCTCTGGGTCAACGCGTACACGTACCAGAGCGAGCCGTGCGCCGCGCTCGTCAGCCAGAGTTCGACCGTGCGCTCCCCGATCGGGATGGCGCCGTTGCCGATGCACTTCGCACGATTGTGGAGAAGGCCGTTCAGGATGACGTCCACGCGTAGCAGGGTGCCTCGACCGGGCGAGCGCTGCTCGGCCAGCGCCCGGTAGGCGGCGAGCCTTGCGGGCGTCAGGTGCTCCTCCGGATTCGGGACGAACACCTGGGAGATCACGCTGCCGTCGGTATGCATCGCGCCGTTGAGAAAGACCGGTTGCGCGACGATCGGCGGGCTTGCGGACGCGAAAATCACGTCGCGATAGCGGTGATAGGCGCGCGCTCGCGCCAGCGCACCCAGATCCCAGACGGCCAACTTGCCCGAGTCGAGATTGGTCGTGCCGACGAGGAGTAGGCGGCGTCCGTCCTCGGTCGCGACGGCGACGCGATCGATCGTCGCGTCATCTAGGAAGGTCTCGAGTCGATTGCGCAGCGGCGTGAAGTCGTCGATCGACGAACCGAAGACGACGGCGAGGGGGGCGCGGGGGCAGTAGATGTCGCGACTCGACGAATCGGTGTAGGCCCGCCCGAGGACCTCGTCGTCGGCCGGGGTCCCGAGGAACGCATGCGTCGCCTGGAGCGCACCGGTGCTGATCCCCGTGACGACGTCGAAGCGAGGGCGTCCCGCCTGACGCCACCCATGAAGCACGCCGGCGCCGAACGCGCCGTTCTGCCCGCCGCCCGAGAGAGCCAGCACGTGCAGCTCGTCGCCCGCTCGCGCCATCAGGAACGTGTCGAAGGCGCCCGCGAGCGGTGCCTTGACGAACGTCTCCGAGGCGGGGCGACGCGTTGCGCATCCGCCGACGAGCACCGCGTATGCAAGCGCGATCACACCGAGCGGTCGCCGAACTCGGCACGCCGTCGCGAAGTGTCGGCTCGGAGTGGCGTCGAAATCGGCGGGCGTCACTACTTCTTGGATGCCAGACGTTCGAGCGCGGCCTTCGCGGCTCCCTTGGTGCCTCCGTCAGGGTCCCGTTCGGCCATCGCGCGCAGGCGAGGCTCGGCCGCACGAATGCCGAAGGCTCCGCAGGCCTCGGCGGCCCAACTCCGCATGCGGTGATAGACGTCGTCGAGCAGCGGGAGCACGGCGGCGTGCGTGTCCGGGTCGTCGGGCGCAAGCGCGAGCAGGAGGTCGAGCGCCGCGTGGCGCATGTTGTGGTGGTCGCCCCGCGCCCAATCGTAGGAGAGGTGCTTCTTCGCGAGCGGAATCGCGCGCGGGTCGGCGAGCGCCTTCAAGCCCTCGAGCGCGCCCGCGCGGACGATCTCGCGGTGGGAGTCGACCTCGGCGAGCAGTTTCACGCAGACGTCGAAGGCGTCGTCGGCGTGGAGGCGACCGAGCGAACGTGCGGCGGCCGCGCGGACGTAGGGGCTCGCGTCGGAGGTCGCGAGCGTGGTCAGGGCTTTCGCGGCGAAGGCGCGATCGGTGCCGCCGAGCACGTCGGCCAACGCCTCTCGCACACGAGGGTCCGGATCACTCGAGGCCCGCTCGATCGGGCGTTCGCGGCCCGCGGCCGCGCCCCAGATCCCCCGAACCATCGCCACCCGGACTTCGGCGCGCTTCTCTTCGGGAAACCGAGCCCAGAACAAATGCGCCGCCTCGGCCGGGCGTTCGAGGAGCGCCTCGACGGCCTCGAGTCGCCCCGTCGGATCCGGATCCGTGAGCAACGCGGCGCGCCACGACTCGAACGGTTGATTGATGCGGACCTTGGCGAAAAGGCCTCCGCCGTTTCCGACGCGGATCCAGGAAATCGCCCCGGCGAGCGTGAACGATTGCGTCCGGCGCCGGATGTCGAGGCGGTCGACACCGTCGACTCCGAATCGAATCGGCGCGGAGATCCGAAAGACGTCGGACTGCCCCGAGCCCGCGGGCTGGGTCTGCTCGATGGACACGACCGTCGACGGGCTCGATGCCGGACCGGAGACCGTGTAGTTGACGTTCAGCACCGGATACCCCGCCCCGTACACCCACTGATCGAAGAACCACTTGAGATCGGTCCCCGATTCCCGCTCCATCGCCTGGCGCAGGTCCTCGGTCGTCACCGCGCGGTCTTCGTTGTCCTTCACGTAGCGCTGGATGCCCTTCTGGAAGACGTCGTCGCCCAGTTCGATCCGCAGTTGATGGAGGATCGCGGCCCCTCGCGCGTACTCCTTGCCGCCGAAGAGTTCGAGCGGGATGTCGCCCCGAGGGTTCTTCGTCAGCCCGAGCCCCGCCGGATTGGGCGTCCCGCTCATGTAGCCGCGGTTCTGGTTCCACCGCT